>DASTGE010000320.1:0-6996 GCA_035719405.1 Burkholderiaceae bacterium | reverse complement strand
GCGCACCGACAGCGCCCCGCCGGAGGCGACGCGGATCTGCTCGTTGACCAGATCGATCCCGGTCACCGCCTCGGTCACCGGATGCTCCACCTGCAGGCGGGTGTTCATCTCGATGAAGTAGAACTCGCCGTTCTCGTAGAGAAACTCGAAGGTGCCGGCCCCGCGGTAGCCCAGCTTCTTGCAGGCCTGGGCGCAGCGGTCGCCGATGCGCTCAATCACCCGGCGGGGAATGCCGGGCGCTGGCGCCTCCTCGATGATCTTCTGGTGGCGCCGCTGCATGGAGCAGTCGCGTTCACCGAGCCACACCGCGTTCTTGTGTTCGTCGGCCAGCACCTGGATCTCGATGTGCCTGGGGTTTTCAAGAAACTTCTCCATGTACACCGCTGCGTTGCCGAACGCCGCACCCGCCTCGTTGCGGGTGGTCTGCACGGCGTGGATCAGGGCCGCCTCGGTGTGCACTACCCGCATCCCTCGTCCGCCACCACCGCCCGCAGCCTTGATGATCACTGGGTAGCCGATCGAGCGGGCGATGCGAATGATCTCCTTTGGATCTTCCGGCAGGGCACCTTCCGAGCCCGGCACGCACGGCACGCCGGACTTGATCATTGCCTGCTTCGCAGACACCTTGTCACCCATGAGACGGATGGCGTCGGGCGTCGGGCCGATGAACACGAAGCCGCTTTTTTCCACCCGCTCGGCGAAGTCGGCGTTTTCGCTCAGGAACCCATATCCTGGATGGATCGCTTCCGCGTCGGTCACTTCGGCCGTCGAGATGATCGCGGGCATGTTCAGGTAGCTCTGGCCCGATGCCGCGGGGCCGATGCACACGGCCTCGTCCGCAAGCTTCACGTACTTGGCATCGCGGTCAGCCTCCGAATAGACGACCACGGACTTCACGTCCATCTCCCGGCACGCGCGCTGGATGCGAAGCGCGATCTCCCCCCGGTTGGCGATCAGGATCTTTTTGAACATCGGGCCTGCCGCCTTACTCGATGACAAACAGTGGCTGCCCGAACTCCACCGCCTGACCGTTCTCGACCAGGATCTTGGCGATCGTGCCGGCTTTGTCGGCTTCGATCTCGTTCATGATCTTCATCGCCTCGATGATGCAGATCGGCTCGCCTTCCTTGACCTGGGAACCGATTTCCACGAAAGGCTTGCCGCCAGGGCTGGCGGAGCGGTAGAAAGTGCCGACCATCGGCGACTTCACCACGTGACCTGTTTCAACCGGAGGCGCCGCTTCTGCCGCTGCACCGTTGGGAACACCTCCGGGCGCTGCCACCAGATTGGGAGCCATTGCAGCGGCTGGCAGGGGAGCGCCGACCTGCCGCGGGTCAGCCTTCACGATGCGAACCTTGCCGTCCGCTTCGGTGATTTCGAGCTCGGAAATGTTCGACTCCGAGACCAGGTCGATGAGGGTCTTCAGCTTGCGCAGATCCATTCAGGCAGGCTCCAGCATTGTTGTGATTCGGGCTCACCTCGCAAGCGGCCCAGGGTGCGGCTGGACGGCACTCAGCCGCGCGGCACCGAACTCAGCAGGTACTGCAGCGCGAAGCGATATCCCGCCGTACCCAAGCCGGCGATCACGCCTTCGGCGAGTTCCGAGAAATAGGAATGGTGACGGAAGGCTTCGCGCTTGTGGATGTTGGAAAGATGGACTTCGACGAAGGGCAGTGCGACACCGGCCAGCGCATCGCGCAACGCCACACTGGTATGGGTGAGGCCGCCGGGATTGATGATGATGGCCTGCGTGCCGTCGAGCCGGGCGGCGTGCACGCGGTCAATCAGAGCGCCTTCATGATTGCTCTGGAATGCCTGCAGGGCCACGGCGGCCTCGCTGGCCATGCGCACAAGTTCCACGTTGATCTGGTCCAGGGTCACGGAGCCGTAAACAGCCGGCTCGCGGGTGCCCAGCAGGTTGAGGTTCGGACCATGAAGGACGAGAACAGTCATCGGCAAAGCGTCTGGCGCGCGATCAGGCAGCGCCTTGGATGCGAGAAGGTGCGGACTTTACGCCCTTTAGGGGCCCTTTCCCGCAACTTGACACAAAATAAATTCTGGATACTGACAGAGCCCCGTCTATCAGTGTAGTGCTGGCGAATGCGATGAATGCCGCTGAACTGCGAGGAGTCAGGCGTGCGCCCAGCTCTGCAGGTCCGCGAAGGTCGTCTCTCCGACCCGGCGTTGCACGACGGCGCCATCGGGAGTGAGCACCACAGTGAAAGGCAGAACGCCGTGCACGTTGCCCAGGGCGATCATCAGGTCGGCACCCTCCATGCCTGCCAACCCGATGGGAAAGCTTACAGGGGTGCGCTGAAGGAATCCGCGGACGGGCTCGGGCTGGTCGATGGCCAAGCCCACGACCTGCCAACCCTTCGACGCATACTCGCGCTGGAAGCGGTCGAACTGTGGCAACTCCTTGATGCAGGGGGCGCACCATGTGGCCCAGAAATTGATGATCAGCCGCTTGCCGCGCAGGCCCGCCAACGACAGTTCGCCACCACCTGGAGAGAGGAATTTCATCGTCCACAAACTGGGGGGCACTCCCGCGCCTCTTCCCGCCTCGCGTCGCCACGCCCATCCTGCTCCGGCCGCTGCCGCCACAGCGGCAACGCCGCTGACAAGCCAAAAGCGACGCTTCATCCTTGCTCCTCGTCGATGCGTTTCTGCAGTGCAGCGGTGCTGCCCCGCAACGTGCGGCCTCCCCCATCCGGCTTGAGGGCACCGCGCAAGTCGTCGAGGTCGCGAATATTGAGTAGCAGGGTCACCCGCTCGCCCAGCTCCGCGCACGGACTCTCGATGCGTAGCACGTCCACCGGCTGCCCGTCGGACCCGCGCACGCCGGCCTCCACTTCGAAGGGGATCCCGAGATTGATGAGGCCGATCTCGGCCGCTTTGGGATCGTCGCAGAACAGGTCGATCTGGATGTTGGACAGTCGCGTCGCCGTGCCGCGCCACACTGCGCCGGCCAGATGCGGCCGGTACTCGGAAAGCCGCTGCATCCAGCGCAGGGCCAGGCGCCTCAGCGCTGCGAGTTCCGCCGGCTGCGTGTCCGCGTGGTACAGGCTCAGATAGGCTCGTACCTCGTTTTCTACTGCCTCATTGCTGGGCATCTCGCCGGAGCGAAGGTGTTGCCGCCCCAGCACTCGCGCTGCCTTGCGCTTGGCGGGCCCATACTCGAGCCCTTCCTCGACGACCAGGCGAGCAGCAGCGGACGCGATCTCCTCTGTGAAGGTGGGGGGCATGGGGCGATTTTAGAAGCCTGGGCGGCAGAGAAATCCGGGCCCGCATCAGGGCAGTTCCACGGCCAGCATTCGCGCCACGACCGTCGCCGCGCGTCCGGTCACATACGCCGAGCCGGGCCGCTTCTCGAACCGCTTTGGCGCGGGCAGCATCACCGCCAGCCGCGACGCCTGCGCAACGCCCAACTGGGCTGCATTGAGGTGGAAATAGTGCCGCGCTGCAGCTTGCGCGCCGAACAGTCCTTCCCCCCATTCCACGTTGTTCAGGTAGATCTCGAGAATGCGCTGCTTGCTCAACAGGCCTTCGAGCATGAGGGTGATCAGAAACTCCTGACTCTTGCGCAGCAAGGTTCGTTCGCCGCCGAGAAACATGTTCTTCGCCAGTTGCTGCGTGATCGTGGAGCCGCCGAAGATGCGAGGCGCAGCGCGTGACGGCGGCTTCGAGGGGGGTCGGTGCGCGGCCTGATGGTCGAGGCGGTTGTTGAGCCTTTGTGCCTGCGCCTCCGCGCGCTGGTTGCGCTCCCAGGCCTTTTCCATCGCGTCCCAATCGACGCCGCTGTGCTCCGTAAAGGCAGTGTCCTCGCTCGCGATCACCGCGCGCTTCAGGTGAGGTGAAATGGCTCCGTAGTCCACCCACTGTTGGTTCCAGAGGATGCGATGCTTCTCGGTCAGCAGCCGCCACGCCTCGCTGCGCTGGAAGGCCGTCGACTGTGGATCGACAGCTTTCATCAGCGCCACCCGGCCGAGGAAGTACAGCTGCAGCGCGGCGGCGCACAGCAGCACCAGCGCGATTAGCCGCGAGGTACCGCGCCAGAAGCTGCTCACCCTTGATCCCCTCATCGCTGTGCTTATGATGCGGCGAGCTTCGCGCGCAGCGCCTGGAGAACAGGGGCCGAATCGGGACGCACTCCACGCCACACGAAAAAGGCCTCGGCCGCCTGCTCCACCAACATGCCGAGTCCATCGCGACCGATCGCTCCGCATGACTCTGCCCATGCGATGAAGGGCGCGGCCGGATGGCCGTACATGAGGTCGACCGCAACGGTGCCCGGCCGCAAAACATCGTCGGCGACGGGCACTCCGGCGCCCTGCATGCTGGCCGCCGTGCTGTTCAAGACGATATCGAACGCCGCGCCACAGTCCTCCAGGCCACTGGCGCTCAGCCTCGCACTTCTTTCGGAGGCGAGGGCGAAATGGCGCTCGACCAATGCCTTGGCCTTCGCCGTCGTCCGGTTCGCAACGACCACCTCGACGACGCCGGCGTCCAACAGCGGACCGAGGACACCCGCGGCGGCGCCTCCTGCTCCGATAAGCAGAACCCGCCGGCCGCGAAGCACGACGTCCGCGTGCTGCTCGATGTCGCGCACAAGTCCGATGCCGTCGGTGTTGTCGGCGAACCAGCCGCCATCGTCGAATCGCAGCACGTTCGCGGCGCCCGCCAGAAGTGCGCGGTCCGAAGCGCTCGCCGCGAGTTTGAGGGCGTCGAACTTGAACGGAACGGTGACGTTGCAGCCTCTTCCGCCCGACGCTGCGAAATTGCGCACGCATGCCTCGAAGCCCTCTAGCGGGCACAGCACTCGCTCGTAGCGCAGCGGCTCACCCGTCGCCTCCGCGAACATGGCGTGTATGAACGGCGACTGGCTGTGCTGAACCGGATTGCCGAGGACAGCATAGAGGGCGTGGGACATGTGAGTGAGGTGACTCAGGGAAAAGGAGTGTGACGAGCACACGCGTTGCGCTTCACCTGGGCGCGGCAAGACTCGTTGCAAAACCTTCCTCTTTCGTAAAGCGGAAGCGGGACGTGACGACGATCTGGTCGGCCTGCCGACGCATCTCGGGGCCGAAGGCGCCGAAGGGTGCGGCCCCACGCACGATTGCGATTGCGCGTCGGTCGAGGAGCGGCGTGCTGGAGGGACGAATCACCTCCGCATCCACCACCTCACCCCTGGCGTCGACAGTGACGTTCATCGTCAGCTCGCCGTAAAGCTTACGGCCCTGGTTCTGCGGAAAGTCGCGAGTGCCGCGCTCCTCGATTTTTCGGCGCAAGCGGTCGTAGTAAATGGCGTAGACCTGCTCGGAAGTTGCCGGACTGATGTAGCGTTTCTTCGGGCGCGCGTTCTCTTCGTTGATTCGCTTCTCGATCTCCGCCAGCAGCATCAGCAGCTGGCGCCGCCGCTCTTCCTGCTCGCGCTCCTGCGGGTCACCGTCACGCCGTGGATCCGGCGGCGGCAGCAGTGCCACTTCGCGTCGCACACGCGCCAGCAGTTGCTGCTGTTGCTCCTGCAACTGGTCGATCTGACGGCGCGTGAACTCGGTCGTGTCGCCGAGTTCGACGAGTGCCGTGGCCGGCAGCGGCGAGGTGGCCCGCCCGTGCTCCGCTTCCCCGCCGCCCGCCAGCGTCGCCTGCGCGATCGCCTGTGGCTTGACAGGTTTGTCGCGGCTGCGGGCGTTGACGAGGATGACCTCCAGAGGCGTGTCCCGGAAGGCGCGCTCGATGCGTGCGGGGAGGCCGATCCGCACCGACAGCGCCGCTGCGTGCATGCTGACGGAGACCAGCAGCGCGATCTGCAGTGTGGACAACCGGCGCAGCATGATGCTTCAGGACGTGGGCGCTGCCTCGCCGTCAGCCGGTTCGGACGCATCGTCCAGGTCGATTGCCAAAGCCAGCCCCGTCGCAGCAGGAGTCTCGTCCTCGTCCTCGTCCTCGTCCTCGCCTTCTGCCGTCTCCCGCTCGACGGCTTCACGGAGACGCACCAGAAGGTTGGCATGAGCTTCGAGCGTCAGCAGGTCAATACCGGTGATGCGGATGCGGACCAGTTCGCCGCGCGGGAGGCTCTCAGTGCCGAGCGCGCGCAGTACCAGTGGCAGGTTCTCGGCGCGCACCAGCCCTTCTTTCATGACCGCGGCATCGAGTTCCTCGATGCCTTGTTGCTGCAGGTAGCGCAGTGTCCAGTACCGTTCCATCGCGTACTGAAAGTCCCCATAGGCGCCATAAGCGGCATCGAAGCTCGAAATGATCGAGAACAGTACCGCGTCCCTGGGCTTGAACGGCGCGGCCAGGGCGGCCGTTCGGCCGTGGCGCGCGCAGGCAATGATCTGCCACTGGTTGAGCAGATCGACGTAGCGCCGCAAGGGCGAGGTGGCCCAGGTGTATTGCGCGACGCCCATCCCCGCGTGCGGCGCGGCCTTGGTGCTCATCCGCACCTTTACGCCTGGCGCCAGGCTGGCCTGGCTGCGGTAGATACCTGGCACGCCACATTGCGCAAGCCACCCGCCCCATGTGCTGTTGGCAAGGATCATCGCCTCAGCGACGATGAGATCCAGAGGCGCTCCGCGGCGGCGGGTGGTGATGCGCACTCTTTCGTTGCCATCTGGCTCCTGGCCGTCGTTGCCTTCAAGGCGGAACGTGTAGTCAGGCCGGTTGAAGGTCTCCGGCTTGCCGCGCACGATCTCGCGCTGCGCCTTCAGATGATGAGCGAGCCGGAATGCGAAAGCGAGGTCGTCCGCGAAGGGATAGGTGGCGGGCGCGCCGCCAGTCAGCGTCGCCTCCGTGATGATCTCGTCGAGCTGGTCATGACGCAGGTTGGTGACGATCGACACGCGCTCCAGTCGTGTCTCGGTGCTTTTGATCTCGAGCGTCTGCTCGTCCAGCCTCACATACAGGCTCACGGCAGGACAATCGCGGCCCTCGGTCAGCGTATAGGCCTGAACCACGTCCTCCGGCAGCATCGTGATCTTCCAGCCAGGCATGTAG
>DASTGE010000319.1:0-3211 GCA_035719405.1 Burkholderiaceae bacterium | reverse complement strand
AAGGCCTACCTGATGCTCTACACGCCGGACAAGTTCGATGCCGCATCGCTCAAGGCCTGGATCGGCATCGACTGGGACGCGCAGTTCAAGTCGATGCCACCTGAGCAACGGCGCGCGCTCGACCAGCAGCTCGACGCTTTGTTCGCGCTGGGGGCGCCGCCGCCTGTGGTGCCGGCCGATCAGGCCCTGGTCGGCAGCGTGCGCGATCTGCTCGCCTCGTATCCGCTGGAGTACCGCATCTACAGCCGTCTGAAGCGCCAGTTCCGCGGCGAGCTGCCGGAGTTCACGGTGGCGGGATCGGCGGGCCCGAACGCGCCAAGGGTGTTCGAGCGCGCCAGTGGCGAACCCTTGTCGCGCGGCGTGCCCGGCTTCTATACGCGTGATGGTTACGTGAAAGCCTTTCAGGCCTCGGTGACGCAACTTGCGGCGCAGCTCGCGAGCGAGGAGCAATGGGTGCTGGGCCGAAGCTCAGGCGGGGCGCGTTCAACGGCAGCCAGCCTCCTCGGCAACGAACTAAGCGACCGCGTGCGGCGCCTGTACCTGCAGGACTACATCAAGACGTGGGACGCCTTCCTCGCCGACGTGAAGCTGGTTCGACTGGGCAGCCTGGAGCGAAGCATGGAGGTCGCGCGGCTGTTGTCGTCGGTAGACTCGCCGCTTGCTGCCTATCTGCGGGCGGTCGCGCGCGAGACGACGCTCGTCCCTGCGCCCTCGCAGCCGGGCGCCATCGGCCAGCTTGCACAGCAGGCGCAGCAGGCCAGGAACGACCTCGCCAAGCTGGCGGACCCTCAGATCGCTCCCACCCAAGCCGGCCCGATCGAGCGCATGGTCGATGACCATTTCGCCTACATCCATCGGATGTTCCAAGGCACCCCGCCGAAGATCGACGACCTGCAGAAAAGCTTCGGCGACGCGTATGCCCAGCTGCAGGCAATTGACGAGGCGCAGAAGAGCAAGTCCGCTCCACCGCCCGGCGGGGCCGGGAAGATCAAGCCGCCCGCCGGGGACCAGCCGGAGATGGTGCGCGCCATCTTCGACTCGCTCGCCGACGCAGGCGCACGGCAAGGCCGCAGTGCCGAGGTCGAGTCGCTCAAAGGCGAGCTGAAGCCGGTCTACGACTTCTGCACACGGGCCATCTCCAACCGCTACCCCTTCGCCTCCGGCTCTCGGGCGGATGTATTGCCGGAAGACTTCGGACAACTCTTCGGCGTCGGCGGCATGCTCGATGACTTCTATCAAAAGCGGCTCGCCACACTGGTCGACACCGGCACCAATCCGTGGAGCTACAAGCCCCTGACCGACGGCACCCGGCCCGCGACGCCGGCTTCGCTCGCCGACTTCCAACGTGCCGCACGCATCAAGGATGCCTTCTTCCGCTCCGGCGGCAAGGCGCCGGGCTTTCGGCTCGACATGCGCCCGGTGGATTTTCCCGATGCGTTGAAGGAAGTCTCGCTCGATGTCGACGGACAGGTCTACAAGCTCGCCGCCGCCAATCCGCAACCGGTGACCTTGAGCTGGCCCAGTACACGAGTCGCGTCCCAGATCCGGCTGATGGGAGCGCCGGGCTCGCAGCCCATGACCTTCGACGGACCCTGGGCGCTGTTCCGCATGTTCGACCGTTTCGAGGTCCAGCCCACGGGGCAGCCGGAGAAGTTCAATGTGCTGCTCAATCTCGATGGCAAGCGGGTCAAGCTGGAAGTCACATCCACCAGCGTGCTGAACCCGTTCCGGATGCGCGAGATCCAGCAGTTCCGCTGCCCGGGGGCCTTGTGAAGACGATCGCATCGGATTACACCGCCGCGTGCGGGTGGCATGGCAAGCTGCCTACAGTGGGCGACTTCGCCGAGCGACGTTTGCCGCCGGAGTTCATCGAGCCGTGGGACGCCTGGCTGTCGGAAGGCCTGGAGTGCCTGCGCGAGCAGCCTGCATGGCTGGATGCCTACCTCGCCAGCCCCAGCTGGCGCTTCCTGCTGATGCCCGATGCGCTCGCGCCCGGGGCTGCTGCATGGGTGGGCGTGCTCATGCCCTCCGTGGACCGGGTCGGCCGCTATTACCCGTTGACGCTGGCCCATCGCATCGAAGCGCTGCCTGCGAACGCGACGCAGGTCGATGCCCTGTGGTCGTGGCTGCTCGCCCTCGACGAGGCAGCCGCCGATGCGCTGCGTGATGACTGGAGCATCGAACAGCTGGAAGCGGAACTTCAACGGCTCGGTCCTCCCCCGCAGGGTGACATGCGCATCGATGCCCGCCGCGCGACGACATCGATGTGCGCAAATCCGCTGCACCGATTTCCGCTGGCCGGCCACCGGCACGCCGCCGCGCTGCTCGCGTCGCAGGCCGCCGGGCTGTGGCTCGAAGCCACGCGAGGCCGCACCTTCTGGTATGCCGACAGCGGCCTGTCCGAACCCTGCCTGCTGTGCTCGACCGCTCCCGACGCGGGATTGGCGGCAAGCCTCCTCGGCATGAAAGTCGACAATGCTGACATCGCCGCTTGAAGCCGGTCGAGAATTCGATGAGCACACCCGACCCCGATGAAGACCGCACGGTCATCAGACCCTTCCCCGGTGTGACGCAACCGCTGGAGAAAGGCGTCCGGGCCTCGACACCTCCGGCCGAGCCGGAGCACGATGGCAGCGGGCTTCCCGTCGGCACCCGGCTCGGCGAGTTCGAGATCACGCGCGTCCTGGGTGAAGGCGGCTTCGGCATCGTCTACCTCGCGCTCGACCACTCACTCGACCGCCGCGTCGCCCTCAAGGAATACATGCCCACGGCGCTGGCCGCACGCACGGCCGGCGCACAGGTGTCGGTAAAGTCCGCGCGCCATCGCGAGACCTTCGAAGCCGGCATGAAGAGCTTCATCAACGAGGCCAAGCTGCTGGCGCAGTTCGATCATCCATCGCTGGTAAAGGTATACCGCTTCTGGGAAGCCAACGGCACGGCCTACATGGTGATGCCGTTCTACGAGGGCATGACCTTGAAGGAGCGCCTGCGCCAGCTCAACGGCCCACCGGACGAGGCATGGCTGATGAGCCTGCTCGCGCCGCTCACCGAGGCGCTGGCCGTCATCCACGCCGAGCACTGCTACCACCGCGACATCGCGCCCGACAACATCCTGCTGCTGCCCGACGGCCGGCCGCTGCTGCTCGATTTCGGCGCGGCGCGGCGCGTGATCGGCGACATGAGCAAGGCGCTGACCGTGATCCTGAAGACC
>DASTGE010000318.1:0-4873 GCA_035719405.1 Burkholderiaceae bacterium | reverse complement strand
GCGTTCTTCCCGCTCGTCATGCTCATCGCCGGCCTCACCGTGATCGAGCAGGTGCACTATCGCAACCAGATATCTGCCGCAGCCGAAATCGACGTCGCACTGCTGGCAGACTCCGTGCCCCCAGACGCCTACCGCGATCCGGGCTTCGTCGAATTCCTCAAGACCGCCGAGTGAACGGAGGGCCGATGCGCCAACGGCGGCCACACCGTTTCCTTGCGGCCTTCCTGGCCGCACTGACAGCGTGTGCCTTGGCAGCGCCCGGCACTCACGCCGCTGGTGCTTCGCGCGCCGCCTCCGCACTGGTGAGGGCAGAGGGCCCGAGTTGGAGTTCGCTCACGGCCGCGCAGCGTTCCGCCTTGGCGCCGCTGGAGCGCGAATGGCCTTCCATCGACGGCGGGCGTAAGGAAAAGTGGCTGGAAATCGCTGCACACTTTCCGTCAATGCCACCAGAAGAGCGGACACGGATCCAGACGAGGATGACCGAATGGGCTCGGCTCACTCCCAAGGAGCGGGGCGAGGCCCGACTCAACTACCAGGAAGCACGCCAGCTGAGTCCCGCGGAGCGTAAAGCGCGCTGGGAGCAGTATCAGGCGCTGCCACCTGAGCAGAAGCGGCAGCTGGCCGAACGGGCCGAACCCCCCACGCCGGTCCGCAGGGACGCAGCAAGGCCAGCCGGCGCGGCCTCTACCCCGTTGCCGAAGTCGAACCTCGTCACACCGACACCTCCGGTCAATGCGCGCGTCAAACCTGTTGCACCGACCGTGGTGCAAGCCTCACCCGGGGCGACGACGACTCTCATGTCGAAACCGCCGACGCCGCCCCTGCACCAGCAGCCCGGACTGCCGAAGGTCGCGGCGACCCCTGGTTTCGTGGACCGCTCGACGCTGCTGCCGCAACGCGGCGCACAGGCGGCGGCCACCCGCGCGCCGCCATCGGCGGCCTCGGCTCCGGCCTCCGCCCGGCGATGAGTCGGACGCTGGAAAACACGAGCGCCAAGACACCGGCGCTCTGGCGCCGCTTGGCTGCCGGCGTTTCCGAACTGGTTTTGTTGTTCGGCGTCCTGATGATCTCCGGCTACCTGTATTTCTCCCTCACACAGCAGCGCAATGCCCTCGGCGGCCGGCAAGGACTGATGCTGTTCGAATTCCTGGTTCTCGGGGTCTACTTTGGATGGTTCTGGTCCCACGGTGGCCAGACGGTCGCGATGAAGGCTTGGCACATCCGCCTCGTCGGCGCCGATGGCCGAGCCGTCCCCGAGTGGCGCGCGGTAGTGCGTTACCTTCTCAGTTACGTCTGGTTCCTGCCGTCGCTGGCCGCCCTGCACTTCGCCAGCGTCCCGCGGACGCTCGGAACCATTTTCGGCGCACTGGCACTCAACGTCGCGCTGTGGGCCGGACTGAGTCGCCTGCATCCGCACCGTCAGTTCTGGCACGACGCGCTTTGCGGCACACGGCTGATCGATTGGCGGACCCTGCAGCGGGCATGACAGTGTGCCTGTGCACAATCCGAGGTATGACAAATCCCTACAAAGGCCGCACGGGCGTCGACCGTGTACGAAGGGCCCTCGGCTACTCCCTCCAAGGACTGCGTGACGCCTATCGGGGCGAGAGCGCCTTCCGCCAGGAATCCTGGCTGGCCATTTTTCTGATTCCCAGCGCGTTCTGGTTGGGACGGACGTGGGTCGAAGTTGCGCTGCTGGCCGGCTCCGTCATGCTCGTCATGATCGTCGAGCTGCTCAACTCCAGTATCGAAGCAGTTGTCGATCGGGTGTCGTACGAGCTTCACGATCTGTCGAAGCGGGCCAAGGACTTCGCGAGCGGGGCCGTCTTTCTGTCCCTGGTGACGTGTGCCTCCATCTGGGCGGTCGCGCTGTGGCACGCGTGGTGGGAGCTGCAATGACAACCCCAACCTTCAGCATCTGCGTCTATTGCGGCTCGCGTCACGGCGCGCGCGCTTGCTACACAAGCAGCGCCCGGGAGATCGGGCGCCTGGTGGGCGAGCGTGGCTGGCGGCTGGTGTACGGCGGTGGCAAGGTCGGCCTGATGGGCGAAGTGGCCGATTCGGCGCTGGCCAGCGGTGCAGAGGTGGTCGGGGTGATCCCCGATTCGCTGATGCGGCGCGAGGTGGGCCACGCCGGATTGACCGAACTGCACGTCGTGCCTTCAATGCACCAGCGCAAGCACATGATGGCCGAACGGGCAGATGCATTCATCGCCCTACCCGGCGGCATCGGCACCTTCGAGGAGCTGTTCGAGGTGTGGACGTGGGCGCAGCTCGGTTATCACGATCAGCCGATCGGCCTGCTCAACATCGAAGGCTACTACGATCGACTGCTTCAGTTCCTGCAGCACACCGTTGACGAAGGGTTTCTGGCTGCCCAACAGTTCGAGCGCCTGCGGGTCGACTCGGATCCCACCCGGCTGCTCGACCGGCTGGCCGCCGACGCGCGCGACGCCACGGCGGCGGAGGACTTCACGCGCATCTGAAGCGTTTCACGCGCGTGGAAGTGACGGCATCAGATGGCGGCTTCGTCGGTTTCGCCGGTGCGGATGCGCACCACCTGGTCGACCGACGTGACGAAGATCTTTCCGTCGCCGATCTTGCCGGTCTTCGCGGCCTTGATCACAGCCTCGATGCAGCGCTCGACGTCGTCTTCCTTAACGACCACCTCGACCTTCACCTTGGGCAGGAAGTCGACCACGTATTCGGCGCCGCGGTACAACTCAGTGTGGCCCTTCTGTCGCCCGAAACCCTTGACCTCGGTGACGGTGAGACCCGAGACACCGACTTCGGCAAGGGCCTCGCGCACCTCCTCGAGCTTGAAGGGTTTGATGACGGCAGTGATCTGCTTCATGTAGGGCTCCGGGACTGAAGGATGAAGTTTGTACGGCGTGTGAATTTAAGCATAGGCCCGACCTCGGCCGACGACGGCCTGGAGGTCCGTGTCGTCGACGACCTGACTGACATCGACGCGGCCCAGTGGAACCGGCTCCTGGATGAGCAGTCGTCACCGACGCCGTTCATGCGCCACGAGTACCTCCTGGCACTGCAAGCCTCCTTGAGCGCCGTGGCTCGAACGGGCTGGGGGGCGGCGTACCTCACGGCATCGCAGGGAAGCCGGCTCGCCGCTGCCCTGCCGCTTTACCTCAAGGGGCACTCCTACGGCGAATACGTGTTCGACTGGGCCTGGGCCGATGCTTACGAGCGCCACGGGCTTGAGTACTACCCCAAGCTGCTCGCCGCCGTGCCTTTCACGCCGGTCCCCGGCAGTCGTATGCTTGCGCGTGACGACAGCACCAGGCGCGCGCTCCTGCGTGCGGCCATCAGCGTAGCGCGAGAGCAGAAGCTGTCATCGGTGCATCTGCTGTTCATGGACGATGACGAGAGAGCCGCGGCGGAGGCCGAAGGCTGGCTGATACGCGGTGGCGTGCAATTCCATTGGGAGAACCGCGCCGATTCGCCCTATGCCTCATTCGAGGAGTTTGTGGCGAGCCTGCAGCGCGAAAAGCGCAAGAAGATCGGACAGGAGCGGCGACGCGTATCGGAAGCGGGAGTTTCCTTCACCGTCCACGAGGGCGACGGAATCGACCGCAGCCTCTGGAGCTTCTTCTACCGCTGCTACACCCTCACCTACCGCGCCCACGGCTCCACGCCTTACCTCACGCGCGACTTCTTCGACCGCATGGCGAGCAAGATGCCTGGCAATTGGGTGATGTTCGTCGCACACCGCCGTGGCACCCCGATCGCGGCTTCACTGGTGGCCGTTGACCCGCAACGGCGCGCCGCCTTCGGCCGGTACTGGGGCGCGGTCGAACACGTCCCGCTGCTTCATTTCGAAGCCTGCTACTACCAGCCTTTGCAATGGTGCATCGAGCACGGATATCAGCGCTTCGAAGGCGGTGCGCAGGGCGAGCACAAGATGGCGCGCGGACTGTTGCCGGTGCGCACACACTCGGCGCATTGGCTGGCTCACCCGCGCTTCGCCGACGCTGTTGCAGAGTTTCTCAAACGCGAGGGCGCGGGGATCGATGCCTATGTGGATGAGTTGCGGGAGCGCAATCCGTTCAAGGTTGATTCATCGAACTAGCGGCCGCGCGAGAAGACATCCGGTGCCATCAAGGCGCTGCTGGGGCTTGCGCCGAAGACGGCGATCAAGGTTGGAGCAGGCGGTAGCGACCAGCCATGCACTCACCGCTGCAGTCGCTGTGCTCATCATTGCCTGTCCATGTGCATTGGGGCTGGCCACTCCGATGTCCATCATGGTCGGCGTTGGCAAGGGTGCGCAGCACGGCGTGCTCATCCGAGATGCAGAAGCGCTCGAGAAGATGGAGAAGGTCGACACGCTCGTGGTCGACAAGACCGGTACGCTGACCGAAGGGCGTCCGAGGGTCGTTCACATCGAGCCGGTGCCGGGCATCTCCGCCGAGGACGTTCTTCAGAAGCTGGCCAGCGTCGAGCGCGCGAGCGAACACCCATTGGCAATGGCGATCGTGACGGAAGCGCAGTCGCGCAAGCTGCAGTTGTCGCCCGTCACCGACTTCGATTCGCCTGTCGGCAAGGGTGTCGTCGGAACGGTCGAAGGCCAAACCGTTGTCTCGGGAAGCGCAAAGTTCCTGGCGGAGCATGGCATTGAAACAGCCTCGATGGCAGAACCTGCGGAACAACAGAGGCAGAAGGCCGCCACTGTCATCTTCGTCGGGGTCGACGGGAAGCTGGCGGGGTTCGCCGCCATTGCCGACCCCATCAAGATGACCACCCCTCAGACACTGCAGGCGCTGAAGGGCGCGGGCGTGCGCGTGGTCATGCTCACCGGCGACGGCAAGACGACGGCTGAAGCCATGGGCCCGCAACTCGGCATCGACGAGGTGGTTGC
>DASTGE010000317.1:0-3706 GCA_035719405.1 Burkholderiaceae bacterium | reverse complement strand
ACCACGGCATCAGCGCGAAAAAGCCGAGATAGAAGATCGTGCCGACCTGGGCGACGATGGTGCCGGCGACCGAAGGCGGCTGAATGCCGAGATAACCCAGCACAATGAAGAAGATGACGAAGACGATGTACAGCCACAAGTGCCAGCGCGGACGGTAGCGGATCGACTTCACCGGGCTGTTGTCGAGCCAGGGCAGGAAGAACAGGATCACGACCGCAGCGCCCATCACCACCACGCCCCAGAACTTCGCGTCGAACGTCTTGAGCAGCGCGATCGCGATGACCGCGCCCACCACGGAGGAGACCTTGATGGCCGCCGAGCGGCCTTTGACGGCGCCGAACAGACCGACGAGAGCCGCGATAACGCACAGCACGTTGACCATCACGTCGGTCGTCGCGCGAAGCATCGAGTAAAACGGGGTGAAGTACCAGACCGGCGCGATGTGGACAGGCGTCTTCAGGGGGTCGGCCGGGATGAAGTTGTTGTACTCGAGGAAGTAGCCACCAAGCTCCGGCGCGAAGAAGATGATCGCGCTGAAGACCATCAAGAACAGGCTGACCCCGAAGATGTCATGCACCGTGTAGTAGGGGTGGAACGGAATGCCGTCCAGCGGCCGGCCGAGTTCGTCCTTCCGGGCCTTGATCTCGACGCCGTCGGGATTGTTGGAGCCGACCTCGTGCAGCGCGATCAGGTGCGCGACGACCAAGCCGAGCAGCACGAGCGGTATCGCGATCACATGAAAGCTGAAGAAGCGGTTGAGCGTCGCGTCGCTGACAACGTAGTCGCCGCGGATCAGCAGCGCCAGGTCGGGACCGACGAACGGAACGGCAGCGAAAAGGTTCACGATCACCTGCGCGCCCCAGTAGCTCATTTGTCCCCAAGGCAGCAGGTAACCAAAGAAGGCCTCGGCCATCAGGCACAGGAAGATGGCGCAGCCGAAGATCCAGACAAGTTCGCGAGGCTTGCGGTAAGAACCGTACAACAGCCCCCGGAACATGTGCAGGTACACGACGATAAAGAACGCCGAAGCGCCCGTGGAGTGCATGTAGCGGATCAGCCAGCCCCAGGGCACATCGCGCATGATGTACTCGACCGAGGCAAACGCGAGGGTCGCATCGGGCTTGTAGTGCATCACGAGGAAGATGCCCGTGACGATCTGGATCACGAGCACGAGCAGGGCGAGCGAGCCGAAGATGTACCAGTAGTTGAAGTTCTTCGGCGCGTAGTACTGCGCCATGTGCTCGTTGTAGAGCTGCGTGAGCGGGAACCGGTTGTCGATCCAGTTCAGCAGCTTCGCGCCCAGCGGCGCATCGGGAGCGATCTCTTTTAGCTCAGCCATGGGTTTCGACCTCGATGCCTTTCCTCGATGCGTTTGCTTGCCGTCAAGCCTGCTTGGCTTCGCCGATCAGCAGTTTGTTGTCCGCGAGGAACGTGTAGGGGGGCACCTCGAGGTTATCCGGCGCGGGCTTGTTCTTGAACACCCGGCCGGCCAAGTCGAAGGTCGAGCCGTGGCAGGGACAGAGGAAGCCGCCGGGCCAGTCCTCGGGCAGCGAAGGCTGCGGGCCCGGCGTGAGCCTGTCGGTCGGCGAACAGCCCAGATGCGAGCAGATGCCGACCACAACGAGCAGGTCGGGCTTGATCGATCGCCACTCGTTGCGAGTTTCGGGCATGGGCGTGATCTCGTCCGGCTTTCGCTGAGAGTTGGGATCAGCCACCAGCGAATCAGTCTTCTTCAGCGAAGCCAGCATCTCGGGGGTGCGACGAACGATCCATACCGGCTTGCCCCGCCATTCGACCGTCATCTTCTCGCCGGGCTTGAGGCTGCTGATATCGACCTCGACCGGGGCTCCCGCTGCGCGAGCACGTTCGGACGGCTGGAAGCTGGCAACGAAGGGCACGGCAGCGGCTACGCCACCCACCGCACCTGCGCCACACGCGATGGCAATCCAGGTGCGGCGGCCTTGGTCGACTTCGGCTTTGCTCATGAACTGTCCTTTTGTGAGTCCCTGCCTTGTGTCCCTGGCGCCCCGGCGCTTGCAGCGCTTGTCAGAGACGCCAAGGCCAAGCTTGAAAGGTCGAAGATCAGGGGCAACCCAGGATTCTAGCGGAGGGTCGCGAGTGGGCCGGGCGCCACAGACGGCCTTGACATTCGTCGATCTTGTCTAATACTGCGGCGGCCCGAGCCTGAGTGTTTCCGGCCGGGATGAGGGAGCGGCGCATGAGTTTTCTTTCGGAGTTCAGACAGTTCGCCGTCAAGGGCAATGTCGTCGATCTCGCCGTCGGCGTGATCATCGGTGCGTCGTTCGGCCGCATTGTCGACTCGCTGGTCAAGGACATCATCATGCCGGTCCTCGGGCGCGTCGTGGGGGGGCTGGACTTCTCCAACCACTTCATCATGCTGGCCTCGCCGCCGCCGGGCTACAACGGCCCGGTGACTTATGACGCGCTCACCAAGGCGGGGGTACCGCTGCTCGCTTACGGGAACTTCGTCACCGTCGCGCTCAACTTCCTCATCCTCGCCTTCATCATTTTCTTGATGGTGCGCCAGATCAACCGGCTCAGGCCCCCCGCGCCTGAAGCGCCGGCGGCTCCGCCCGAAGAAGTCAAGCTGCTGCGCGAGATCCGCGACGCATTGCGCAGCCGCTGACGACTTGCTCTCCAGGCACCAACGCAAGGGTGGCGCGGGGCGGTACAACAGGGACTGCAGTGCATCCGCCGGCCTGTTTCGCTGAAGTCGGGCATGGCGATGCCGATATCGAGGCCATGGCGTGCCGCCTTGGCTCCGATGGCCCGTCTACTTCGATGAATCCGCCCTTTCCCCGCTTCGATGCCGCCTTGAACGCAGCGCTGCAGCGAATCAAGCTCGCTGCGCGACAGGCGGCCCAACGCTCTGTCGACAGCCTGGGCCTCGCCGCCCTCGCCAGCCTGAGCGCCCGCGAGCGCGACGCCTTGCTGGCCGCTCAGTTCGAGCTCGCCCGCAAGCTAGTCAACTTCTCACACGCTTTTGAAGAAACGCTGGACAGGCACGTGGCGCGCACACTACGACCGGAAGCTGCCAAGGTGTCAAGCCCGGCCATGACCGACTGGGAGTCGTTGAGCCTGGTCGACGACAACGAGGTGGAGGCGCAGGTCCGGGCAGACCGGTTCGGGCTGGCAATCCAGCACGAATGCGAATGGGAGCTCCGTGAGCTGGACGCCTACGTGGCGTCACTGCTGCAGTTGCAATGTCTCAACCCGGAGCGCAATCCGTTGCGCCCGGAAGCGGTGGGGCTTGCGCTCATCGCCGGTGCCGATGCAGTCAGTGAGCGGCCCGAAGTGCGCAAGGTGCTCGCAGCCGAGCTGGGCCGGACGCTGATCAGCCTGATGCGCGGCACTTACGGCGAGATCCTTGACGATTTGCGACGGGCCGGTGTGCAGCCGCTCAGCCTCGCGTTGCGAACCAGCGGGCGCCGCGGTTCGGACTCGCTCGGTGCAAGCACCGGCTACGGACTCTCGAGCGATGGCCGCTCAACGACCGTGGACACGCCGATGGGCCCAATCGGAAATGCGCCCGGTGCCGGCCCGGGCAGGACACGCTCGGGCAGTGGCAACGGCTGGGGCTCGAGCAGCTTCTCGGGTTCAGGCGCAACGCGCACGGGATCACCCGCGGGGACGATGGGCGCGGTCGACGCACAGCTGGTGTCCTTGATCCGCCGCCTCGCCGTCC
>DASTGE010000316.1:0-5308 GCA_035719405.1 Burkholderiaceae bacterium | reverse complement strand
CGATCAGCACGTGGCGAATGCGCTGGTCCAGCCGTTCCTGCACCCAGCCTGCCAACGTGGCGTCGCGAAGCAGCCAGAGCGCGCACAGCTCGAGGTCAGACATGTCGGCCAATCCGCGCTGGCGCTTCAAAGCCGCGTACTCGCGCAGCAGCACGCGCGCCAGACGTGCCATCCGAAGGTGCTCGATGCGGGCGTCGTGCTGTTCGACGGCGCGCTGGATCTCGTCGAGCAGCGCTGTGGCCTCGATCAGACCGGGCGTGTCCAGCCTCTTGCGAAGCTGACCCTTGGTCAAGAGCGCGTCGCGCGCGGCGGCAAGCGCCTGCAGGTCATCGGGCAGTGCGAGTGCCTGCTCGAGCAGCCCGCCCTGCTTGCGGGGAGTCGCTGCGGACTGCGCACCCAGTCCGCGCGCGACCTCAGCCAGAAGGCCTGACACCGCGAGCCGGCGCAGACGCGCCGCGGGATGCGAGAGGTCCTCGAAGCCGGACCACAACTCCTGCGGCGATTCGACGCTCGTCACCAGCGTGCCGGCCGCGTCGGCGCGCTCGATCTCGACCCGCTTCAGCCAGGCCGCTTCCAGCCAGCGCCGCACCTGGCTCCTGCCGCGCGACTGCACGAGTGCGAAGAAGTCGTCGCGCACCGTCTCGTCGGCGCGCACCTCGGCATGAAAGCGGCGGAAGACGTCGGCCCGCAAGTCATCGACGTCCTCGATCAGCTCGACGGCCGGCGACAGCCCCAACTCACTCAGCACCTCCAGCGGCGCGGCCCGCAGCAGTTGCGAGAACCAGCCATGGAAGGTGCGAATCTCCACCGCCCGGCCGGTGGCAAGAAGCCGCTCATGCAGCCCGGCGAGCACCACAGAGGCGCGCCTTGCCGGCTCTGCGGCCAGCCCGCGCTCCATAAGCGCGCGCACCCGCGCCTCGTCGTCGCTTGCCGCAAACTCACGCAGCCATTGCTCGAGCCGCTCGCGCATCTCCCCGGCCGCCTTGCGTGTAAAGGTGATCGCCAGCACCTGCTGCGGCTCCGCGCCATCGAGGAGTGCCCTCAGAATGCGCGACACCAGAATCCAGGTCTTCCCCGCGCCCGCACATGCCTCCACCACCACGCTGCGATGCGGATCACAGGCCACTTCATAGAAGGCTTGCGGCGTGACGATATGGCCGTCGATGGAATAGGCGGGTTGGTGGATGCGGCTCATCACGCTCCCGTCGCGCATTCGTTGTCGTCCCAGTGGTCGCGGCGGCACAAGCCGCGCGCCTCGCAAAACTCGCAGACACGCCCTTCCCCCAGCGCCGGCAGTGGAGCCCCGGCACGCATCCGCCGCAGCTCGTCGCCCAGGCCCTGCAGCAACTGCCTCGCACTGTCTTCCACTTCCTCGTGCCGGACGACCGTCACGCCCTGGCCTTCGTCGAGAGCGAGGTAAGCAGCGACCAGCGCAGGCGGCGGGTCGTCACGCAGCAGTTCGAGCGCGGCGTAGAAAGCCAGCTGGGTGTCCTCCAGTGGATCGCGCACCCGCTCCCGCAACGCGGGCAGCGGGACTGTCTTGTAGTCGATCAACTCGCGGACCATGCGGCCATCGGCTCGCACGTCGTCGATGCGGTCGATACGTCCCTGCAATTCGACACCCTCGATCTCTGGCATGGGCGCGCGCCGTTCGCTTTCGCCCTCCAGCCACCGCGCACCCGCCGCATCGCGCTCGTGCAGCCATTTGAGGTAGTGGCCGACAAAGCGCTCGAACGACGCTTCGAAGGGCAGGAACGAATCGGGGTCGATCCCATGAGCCTCGCGCTGTTCGGCGGCGAGTCGCCTCAGCTGCTCAGCCTCCGCGTCGAGCGCGCCCGGTGCGGCACGCTGCTCGTGGAAGCGCAGCAGAACCTCGTGAAGCCAGTTGCCGTAGTCACGCTTTGCGGCTTCGTCTTCCAGTTCGTCAGGCTCACGCAACCGCAGGACGGCCCTTGCAAAGAAGCGATACGGGCAGTCGCGCAACGCTTCCACGGTGCTGGCACTGAGCGACGCAGGCAGCGCCCCCGTGGCAACGGGGGCCGGACGAGGTTGCGCACGCATGGAGACGACGCGCCGCTCGCGCAATTCCCTCGCAGCGACGAGCGGCGCACCCGCGCGCTCGCGCATCAGGCGAAGCCGCTCGAGCAGCAGGCTGGGCGCGAGCAGTTCCCCCATCTCCTGTCGACGCCGAAGCAGCACCACCTCCGGCAGGCGCAGCAGGTGGGAAAGCGCCTGGGCCTCATCGCGCTGCTGCTCCGACACCGAAGGCATACCAAGGGCGGCGGCGAGCGAATCGCCCAGCAGCGGATCAGGCGCCGAAAGCATCCCGAGCCGACGCTCGTCGCTACCCGGCAGCACGGCAGCCGCAAACGGACGCAGCAGCGCGCGCCGCAAGGGTGTGATGACGACCACAGGCGGCCGGACAGGCGGCGGCGGATCGTAAGTGGCATGTTCCAGCATCGTGTCGACGATGCGCACGAACTCGAGGAACGGCAGCTCGATCGTCAGTGTCAGCTTCGACGGCATGCTCTCGAACGAGGCAACGAGCCGAAGCACGCGCACGACCTGTCTGCCCGCCGCATCCTCGAGCAACGACTCCCATTGCCCGCTGGACTGCAAGGCGTGGCGAAGGCGTTCAGTCCATTGCGCGAGCGTCATGCGGCCGCCCTCGCCCAGGGCCTGCAGCAGGGGGACAGCCCAGTCCCGGGTACGCGCTGCCGCCCCTTCCATGGGGGCCAGTCGCAGGGCGTCGACGCGGGCCCAGCCGCTCTTGCGCAGCGTACCTTCCAGCGCATCCAGCGCCGTCCCGATCGGCACGCCGGCATGACCGTGGGGCAGGGACTTCAACCAGTCGAGCAACTCGTCGGTCGTCGCCTGCTTCGATGCCGCCCGCAACAGGGCCATGACGCCGGCAGCCGCACGGGTGGTCGACAGCTTCCAGCCTGTCTCGTCCAGCACCGGCACCTGCCTCCGCGCAAGGAGGGCACCGACGCGACGCACCAGCAGTCGGTCCAGCGCGATCAGAGCCACCGGCTGCATGCCGGCCGAAAGCAGACCGAGCAACTGGGCCGCGCAGGCCTCGGCCTCGTCCTCGAAATCCGCGCAGACGGCCTCGCTGACCTTCGTAGATGCGGCGCAAGCAGGCAGCGGGTCGGAGTCGGGACGGTCCGCCTGGAGTACCAGGCACGGCACGTCGCCGGCGGCCCCGAGGATCCCATCACCGATCAGGTCTTTCCCTCCTGCCTGCACCAGGATCCAGCCCGACGGACGGATGTCAAACAGCGGATCGGTGGCGAACGGACCGCTTGCTGCAGCCCATTCCAGCGCGGCACGGGCCAACACACGCTCGGTCGCCGCCGGGTCTCCTGGCGCGTCGAGGAGTCCCCGTGCGTGCAACAGCCAGTCGTCGCGCTCGGCAGGTGCGATCCCGCAGAGGCGGTGCGCAAGACGGTGTGCGGAGCCGACCAGACGACCCACCGCTTCGTCGAAGCCGCGGCGGTCGCGCCGCATCCACTGCCGTGCCCAGTCCTGCTCGTCCAACATCGCCTCGGCACGCAGCCGGTCCTCGGCAATGTCGAAGCTCAACGCTTCAGCGACCGGCTTGGAAACGGGCGGGCAACTCGCAACCAGCGTACGCACAGTCTCGATTCGCGGGATCCAGCCACCGCGCCTGCCGAAAGCCAACCGGGCCGGCGTCAGGTGGTGCGCCAGCGGCAGCAGCAGCACTGCATCACGCAGTGAAATCGAGCGCTCGAGCGCCCAGACCGCGCTGCGGGACGCAATTTCATCCCAAATGTCAGATATGTCGCAGGAAAAATCGAGGCAGTGACAGTCGGTCTCGGCCATGAGCGCAATCCGCGCCCTACGGGGCGTGGGGCAACAGAACAATATGTCAGAATGAATCCGCCCCGCCGAGGTATGAACCTCTTTTGACAGCGGGGGCGGCAACGAGGACAGCAACGATGAGCAGCGACCTGATCAAACACATCTCCGATGCATCGTTTGAAACCGATGTGCTGAAGGCCGACAAGCCCGTGCTCGTCGATTACTGGGCCGAATGGTGCGGGCCCTGCAAGATGATCGCACCGATCCTCGATGACGTTGCGAAAGATTATGACGGCCGTCTGCAGATCGCCAAGATGAACGTCGACGAGAACACCCAGGTTCCGGCGAAGTTCGGCATTCGCGGCATCCCGACGCTGATGCTGTTCAAGGACGGTCAGCTTGCGGCCACGAAGGTCGGAGCACTTTCCAAAACTCAATTGACGGCCTTCCTCGACGGTCATCTATAATCTGTCGGAAACGTAGCGGGTCTCGAGCCCTCAGCCTTGAGGCTTTACGTCTTGAGCGCCTGAAAGTTCCCGGCCCGCGACGGTAATCGCCACCACGCTTGCAACGCGTGGGTTCGGCCACCCAACTCCAGCGTTCCGTCCTTTGCCGCGCTCGCATATTCGGCGCGCCCCACCGCCCAGCATAGGGTGTCCTTTCGATGCATTTATCCGAACTCAAAGCGCTCCACGTCTCCGAGCTCATAAAGATGGGCGAGCAGCTGGAGATCGACAACGTCAGCCGGCTGCGCAAGCAGGAGCTGATGTTCGCCATCATGAAAAAGCGCGCGAAGGCCGGCGAGCAGGTATTCGGCGACGGTGTGCTCGAGGTCCTTCCTGACGGCTTCGGCTTCCTGCGTTCGCCGGACACGAGCTACATGGCGTCCACCGACGACATCTACCTCTCGCCGAGCCAGATCCGCCGCTTCAACCTCCATACCGGCGACGCGATTGAAGGCGAGGTCCGGGTTCCGAAGGACGGCGAGCGCTACTTTGCGCTGGTGAAGGTCGACCGCGTCAACGGACTGACCCCCGAGGAGAACAAGCACAAGATCATGTTCGAGAACCTGACGCCGCTGTTCCCCAAGGAACAGTTCAGGCTCGAACGTGAGATCAAGTCCGACGAGAACATCACCAGCCGCATCATCGATCTGATCGCGCCCATCGGCAAAGGCCAGCGCGCGCTCATCGTCTCGCCGCCCAAGAGCGGCAAGACCGTGATGATGCAGAACCTCGCGCACGCCATCACCGGCAACTATCCGGACGTTTACCTCATCGTCCTGCTTGTCGACGAGCGGCCGGAGGAGGTGACGGAGATGCAGCGCACGGTGCGCGGCGAGGTCATCAGCTCGACTTTCGACGAGCCGGCCGCCCGGCACGTGCAGGTCGCAGAAATGGTCATCGAGCGCGCGAAGAGGCTGGTCGAGCTGAAGAAGGACGTGGTGATCCTGCTGGACTCGATCACCCGCCTGGCCCGCGCC
>DASTGE010000315.1:0-3731 GCA_035719405.1 Burkholderiaceae bacterium | reverse complement strand
CTGATGACGACAGTGCTGGCAGCGCCAACGCTCGACGCGGCCTCCTGCGCATAAACATAAACGGTGGACAGCGCGGCCGCGCCGGCCGCAATCGCACGCAACGGCGTGCGCGGTTTGAAAGCTCTCATTGAATTCCTGGCCGGCAAGACGAACGCCGGGCTCGAGTCGACGAAGTTCACCGCGGCCTGAGGGAACGCAGGCCGCGGCGACAGGGATCGAGTTCAAGCGATCAGGAAGGGAGGTGCTCTTGCAAGATAGGACCGCGACACACTGCGCGCAACGGCAGTGTGATCAGGGTCAGCCGGAAGTGCATCCAGCCAGGGGGACACCGCGAGCGAGGCCACATCGACCGGTGGGACCCCATGGGCCAGCTGGTCGAAAAGCTTGCAGAGCGGTGACCCTTCGTCATGGCCCAACACCGGATTGAGCGCGTTTGCGGAAGGCACTTGCATGCCTGCCACCGTGCCGCCCGCGTGAATCACCCCGTGTGCGAGGGCAAGCCATTGCGTGCCCACGGCGGCCCACAGCGCCAGCCAGATCAGCCAGCGCCGGGTGCTCGAAAGGGTACGCATCCGTTGCATGAACGCAGATGGTATCGAGGTTTCAGCGCCTGATACGGGATGCAAAGGTCTTGCGGAACTTCTCGACCTTGGGAGCGACGACAAAGGCGCAGTATCCCTGCCCCGGGTGGTTCGCGAAGTAATGCTGGTGATAGCTCTCGGCGCGAAAGTAGTTGAACACCGGCTCCAATTCGGTCACCACCCCGCCGCGATGGACTTCGCTGACCTCCGCGATGACCTCGCCCGCCAGGCGTTGCTGCTCGGGGCTGTGGAAGTAAATGCCCGACCTGTACTGCGTGCCCACGTCGTTGCCCTGCCGGTTGAGCGTGGTGGGGTCGTGGATGGTGAAGAAGATCTCGAGGATCTCCCGCAACGAGATGCGCGCGGGGTCGAAGGTCACGCGCACCACCTCGGCATGCCCGGTGTCCCCGCTGCACACCTGTTCATAGGTCGGGTTCGACACATGGCCGTTGCTGTAGCCCGACTCCACCGCCACCACGCCCTCGACCTGTTCGTACACGGCTTCCAGGCACCAGAAGCATCCGCCGGCCAGCGTGACATGTTCGAGTTGGGATGAGGGGCTCATCACAATCCTTTCCTTGCGTCATGAATCGAGGTTCGTGAACGATTGTCGAAGAGCACGCCAAAACCTTTCGCCCCGCTTTGGTCTTCCTGGAGTTGGGCACAATCGCGCGCGCTCGAATGCGCACTCGAACGTGACTGACTGCAAGCCGGAGCATCCATATTGAACGATCTGTTTGTCCTGCTCGGAATCGAATCGTGGAAGCCTGTGATCACCGCGTTGCTGCTGCCGCCGGCACCCCTGCTGGTGTCCACGTTGGCCGGCGCCCGGATGATCAGCTGGCGACGCGGACTGGGATGGGTCATCGTGGCGCTTTCGGTCGTGCTCATGTGGCTCAGTTGCTGCACGGCTGTTGGCGAATGGCTGCTTCGCCACCTGCTGCATCCGCCCCTCGCCCTCACTGCCGATCGCATTGACACGCTGAAACGCGAGGCGGCAGCAGGACGCACTGCCATTGTCGTCCTCGGAGGCGGCGCGCAATCGCTTGCGCCGGAGTACGGTTTGTCCAATCTCGAGCCATGGTCACTCGAGCGCCTGCGCTACGGATTGTGGCTCGGGCGCGAGACGGGCCTTCCGGTAGCGTTCAGCGGCGGCGTGGGCTTCGGGCGGGCGGGAGGTCCGAGCGAAGCGGAGATTGCAGCCCGCATCGCGGCACGCGAATTCGGAAGGCCATTGCGTTGGCACGAGGACGAGTCGCGTGATACGCGCGAAAACGCCACCCGCAGCATCGCGATGCTGAAGCCGGCCGGCATCACGCAACTCGTGCTGGTCACTCACGCCTTCCACATGCCGCGCGCCAGGCGCGATTTCGAAGACGCTGCCAGACGCGTGGGTCCGGCCTCAGCGCCGCGCATCGTGCCGGCGCCCGTCGGCCTTGCCCTGCGCAACGAATCGCCGGTCCTTCGATGGATACCGAGCTACGACGGATTCACACTCACACGTCAGGTTCTGCGCGAGCAACTCGGCCTTCTCGCCGGGGCTTGAGAGCACCCGCTTCACGCCCAGAGGGGCAACGCCGACAAGTCGGTCGGCAGAAAAAGACTTGATCCGCGTCGCGCTCAGAAAGCGAAACCCCTCCGGTCCTCAACGGGCGGAGGGGACGGGCAACTCACGTTGCCGATTGGAGCTCCGGAAAGATACAGGATCCAGGGCCCCTGGTGCGCAGAGACTGCGCCCCTTTGAATTACCTGCTTCGCAGGCACCCTAAAGGTAGCGCAACACCAGCATCAGATCAAGCATCACCGGCTATTAGATCCGGGCAGCCGATTGCAGGTGTGCCATGGATCAAGGCTTCATCAGCTTGTCGAACAGCGCGCCCATACGGCGCTTGACATCGCCGTTCATCGTGATTGCCCTGCCCCATTCGCGCGATGTCTCGCCAGGCCACTTGTTCGTCGCGTCCAGGCCCATCTTGCCACCCAGCCCGCTGACCGGCGAGGCAAAGTCGAGATAGTCGATAGGGGTACGATCAACCAGTGTCGTATCGCGCACAGGATCCATCCGAGTGGTGATCGCCCATATCACCTCCTTCCAGTCACGCACGTTCACGTCGTCGTCGGTGACCACGATGAACTTTGTGTACATGAACTGGCGCAGAAAGCTCCACAGGCCGAACATCAGTCGCTTCGCATGCCCGGGATAGCTCTTGCGCATCGAGATCACTGCCATCCGGTAGCTGCATCCTTCTGGTGGCAGGTAGAAATCGACGATCTCGGGAAACTGCCGCTGAAGAATCGGCACGAACACTTCGTTCAGCGCCACGCCCAGGATGGCTGGCTCGTCGGGCGGCTTGCCCGTGTAGGTCGAGTGATAGATCGGATTGCGCCGATGCGTGATGCGAACGACGCGCAGCACGGGGAACCAGTCCTGCTCGTTGTAGTAGCCCGTGTGATCACCGAACGGTCCTTCGAGCGCGTGCAGGTAGCCCCCCTTCTCCTTCCACGGCACACCATGCGGGCTGATTGCCTGAAAGCCCGGTTCGACCGGCGGAATATGTCCTTCCAGCACGATCTCCGCGGTGGCCGGCACTTGCAGCTTCAACTCGCCCTCCCCGATCCCGCTGGCGGCAACCTCCGTTCTCGCACCTCGAAGCAGCCCTGCGAACTGATATTCCGACAGCGTATCCGGCACCGGCGTCACCGCACCGAGGATCGTTGCCGGATCGGCACCAAGCGCGACCGCGACAGGGAAAGGCTGCCCCGGCCGGGCGAGCGCGAAGTCCCGGAAATCGAGGGCACCGCCGCGATGCGCGAGCCATCGCATGATGACGTGCCGTGGCCCGATGACCTGCTGTCGATAGATGCCCAGGTTCTGTCGAAGACGCGGTTGCGCCACCCCCGATTGCGGTCCGCGGGTGATCACAAGACCCCAGGTGATCAAGGGCCCCGCATCGTCAGGCCAGCACCACTGCACGGGCAACGATGTCAGGTCCACGTCGTCTTCCATGCGGTGCTCCTGCTGGCATGGCGCGGACCGGACGGGCGAGGGCTTCATGTCCCACAGCGCCTTGGCCAAATGGAGCAGCTTGCCCGCGTCCTTCAAGCCTTTCGGCGGATCAGGCTCCTTGAGCGCAGCGAGCAGCCTGCCCA
>DASTGE010000314.1:0-5004 GCA_035719405.1 Burkholderiaceae bacterium | reverse complement strand
CGCCGGGCTGCTTCATCACGGCAGTGGCCCGTGCTATACGGGTCTGCTCGATCCGCGCTTTCCCCAGCTGCTGGCCGACTATGCTGCTGCCGTCGCGGGGCGATATCCGCACGTGCGCCGCTACACCCCCGTCAACGAGCCGCTGACCACCGCCCGCTTCAGCGGCCTGTACGGCCTGTGGCATCCGCATCGTCAAGACGACCGCAGCTTCGTGCGCGCGCTGCTGCATCAGGTGCAGGGGACCGTGCTGGCGATGCAGGCGATTCGCAAGCTGCGCCCCGATGCCGAGCTGGTGCAGACCGACGACCTGGGCTATACGCGCAGCACACCGGAAGTGTCCGAGCAGGCGGAGTTCGACAACGAGCGGCGATGGCTGGCGTGGGATCTGCTCGCCGGCTGGGTGGACCGCCACCATCCACTCTGGAAGTACCTGCGCGCCTCGGGCGCGAGCGAGCGGGAGCTGATGGCGTTGGTGGAGAGCCCCTGCCCGGCCGACGTGATCGGCATCAACAGCTACGTGACCAGCGAGCGCTTCCTCGACCATCGCCTCGAGCGCTACCCGCCGCACCTGCGGGGCGGCAACGGCTGGCAGCGGTACGCCGACACGGAAGCCGTGCGCGCGCTCGACGAGCCCATCGGCGGCTTCGGGGCGCGACTGCGTGAGGCGCACGAGCGCTATCACGCGCCACTGGCAATCACCGAAGTGCACATCGGTTGCACGCGCGAGGAGCAGCTGCGCTGGCTGCGTGAAGCCTGGGACAGTGCCCATGAGGTGCGCGACGAGGGAGCCGATGTGCGTGGAATCACCGTATGGGCTGCCTTCGGCTGCCGCGACTGGGACAGCCTTCTCACGATGCGCACCGGGCGTTACGAGCCGGGGCTGTGGGACGTTCGGGGCCCCGTGCCACGCTTGACCGCACTCGGCGCCTATGCACGCCATCTCGCGCAAGGCGAGGCCAACGAACCGCCCCAGCCGGCGCACGCCGCGCTGAGGTCGGGCGAAGGCTGGTGGCGGCGCGAGGCGCGGCTGGTCTATCCCGACAACCTGCCTGGCACGCCCCAGGCACTGGAAGGCCCGCCACTGCTGATCAGCGGTGCCACCGGCACACTCGGCTGCGCATTCGCTCGCGTGTGCGAGCAGCGTGGCTTGCCGCACCGGCTGCTTCGCCGCGACGAGATGGACATCGGCGACCCCGCCTCCGTAGACGCGGCACTGAAGCACTGGCAACCCTGGGCGCTGATCAACACCGCGGGTTACGTGCGCGTCGACGATGCCGAGCACGACGGTCAGCGCCAGTGGCGCGAGAACGCACTCGGGCCGGCCGTGCTGGCAAGGGCCTGCCAACGCGCGGGGCTGCCGCTGCTCACCTTCTCGTCGGACCTCGTCTTCGACGGTGGGCAGGAAACACCGTATCGGGAGAGTGATTCCCCGCGGCCGCTGAACGCCTACGGTCGTGCAAAGCATGCGGCCGAGCGTGAGGTGCTTGCGCTGCATCCGACCTCGCTGGTCGTGCGTGCGGCGGCCTTCTTCGGCCCCTGGGACCGGCATAACTTTCTTGTGCAAGGCCTGAAGCGCCTCCAGCAGGGTGAGGCTTGGCTGGCCACTGACGAGCAGGTCGTATCGCCCACCTATGTGCCCGACTTGGTCCATGCATGCCTGGACCTGCTGGTCGATGGCGAGTCGGGCCTGTGGCATCTTGCAAGCGACGGCGCGGTGAGTTGGGCCGAGTTCGCCCGGCGCGCGGCCGACGCGGCAGGACTCGATGTTCGTCACGTGCGAGCGGTGCCGGCACAGGCGCTTGGATTGGTGGCGCCGAGGCCTCGCTTCAGTGCGTTGGGCAGTGAGCGCGCGCGGCTGATGCCAGGATTGGACGACGCGATGCTGCGCTTCCTGGCAGCGGCGCGGGTCGCGGGTCTGCCATGAGGACGACACATCGTGCTTGATGGCGCCCACCTTGCCTTCGACAGCACGTTCGCGCTGAGAGCCGATCGCCCAGAAACCTGTACGGAGTCGCCTCAAATCATCGCCGCCGGATCGATGAACGGCTCCGCCTCGCCCTGCTGGAAGCGGGTCACACGCCGCGGCTTGAGGTAGACCGTGGCCCCGGGCTCCAGTCCGATCTGTCCTCGCAACCGCGTGTACTCGATCCGCGGCAGCTCGACATCCACGTAGCTGCCGTCGTCGATCCGCTTGAACTCAAGCCTCGTCATGGGTCCGACGGTAAGCGCCTGCGACAGCGTGACCGCCAGCGTCCCTTCCTCGGGCTTGCCCAGCACCTGCAACTCATGCGGGCGCACATAGCTGACCTCGGCCGGCTCGCCCGTCGCTCCAGGCGTGTGGCCGAAACGGCCGTGGAAGAGGTTCACATCGCCAAGGAACTGCAGCACGAAAGGCGTGGCTGGATGGTCATACACCTCGTCGGGAGCACCCTCCTGCTCGATGCGGCCCTGGTTCATCACCACCACACGATCGGCCACCTCCATCGCCTCTTCCTGATCGTGCGTGACGAACACGCTGGTGATGTGCATGTCATCGTGCAGTCGACGAAGCCAGCGGCGCAGATCCTTGCGCACCTTCGCATCCAGGGCGCCGAAAGGCTCGTCGAGCAGCAGGACTTTCGGTTCGACCGCGAGCGCGCGGGCCAGCGCGATACGTTGCCGCTGTCCGCCCGAGAGCTGATTCGGGTAGCGGTCGGCAATCCAGTCCAGCTGCACCAGCTTCAGCAGCTCGTGCACCTTGGCGCGGATCTGCGTCTCGGTGGGGCGGGCCGACTTGGGTCGCACACGCAGGCCGAAGGCGACGTTCTCGAAGATCGTCATGTGGCCGAACAGCGCGTAGTGCTGGAAGACGAAGCCGACATTGCGCTCGCGCACATCGGTCTGCGTCGCGTCCTCGCCATGGAAGCGGACATTCCCCGCATCGGGCCTTTCGAGGCCGGCGATGATACGTAACAGCGTGGTCTTGCCCGAACCTGAGGGACCGAGCAGCGCCACCAGCTCGCCGGAGGGGATGTCGAGGTCGAGGTTGTCGCAAACAACCGTGGAGCCGAACGCCTTGCGCAAGTTGCGCACTTCGATGCTCATGAATCCGTTCCTCCCATGGCGTGCAAGCGCCGCTCCACGATGTACTTCAGCACGAGCGTCACCAGCGCAAGTCCCGCGAGCAGCGACGCGACGGCGAACGCGGCGGCGAATTGATATTCGTTGTAGAGAATCTCGATGTGCAGCGGCATCGTGTTGGTCTGCCCGCGGATATGGCCCGACACGACACTGACTGCTCCGAACTCGCCCATCGCGCGTGCATTGCAAAGGATGACGCCGTACAGCAGCGCCCACTTGATGTTGGGCAGGGTGACGCGCCAGAAGGTCTGCCAGCCGGATGCACCGAGCACGGCTGCCGCTTCCTCCTGTTCGGTACCTTGCGCCTGCATCAGCGGGATCAGCTCGCGTGCGATGAACGGGAAGGTGACGAACACGGTGGCGAGCACGATCCCCGGCACCGCGAAGACGATCTTCAGGTCATGTGCCTGCAGCCACGCACCCAGCCATCCCTGCAGGCCGAACACGAGCAGGTAGATCAACCCGGAGATCACCGGCGAGACCGAGAAAGGCAGGTCGATCAACGTCAGCAGCACGTTTTTGCCGCGGAAGTCGAACTTCGCGATCGCCCAGGCTGCGGCAATGCCGAAGACGAGATTCATCGGCACCGCGATGGCGGCGGCGATCAACGTGAGCTTGATCGCTGACAACGCATCGGGCTCGGTGATCGACGCCAGATAGACCTGCACGCCCTTGCTGAATGCCTGCACGAACACCGCCAGCAGCGGCACGAAGAGGAACAGCGCGAGGAAGCCGAGCGCAATGAGAATCAGCAGCCGGCGCACCCACACCGGCTCTTCGCTTGCCGCGCGAATCGCGGTCGGACTGATTTCCTTCTCCCGCTTGCGTGCGAGGGCCGGGGTGAGGGTCGTGCTTGAACTCATGCGGCCCCTCCCTGTCTTCTTCTGGCCCACGCCTGCAGCCCGTTGATCGCCAGCAGCAGCACGAACGAAGCCATCAGCATCACGACGGCGATGGCCGTCGCTCCGGCATAGTCGTACTGTTCCAGCTTGGTGATGATGAGCAGCGGCGTGATCTCGGACACCATCGGCAAATTGCCGGCAATGAAGATCACAGACCCATATTCGCCGAGCGCGCGCGCGAACGCGAGCGCGAAGCCCGTGAGCAATGCCGGCACGAGAATGGGAAAGATGATCCTGCTGAAGGTTTGCCACCGGTTGGCGCCCAGCGTCGCCGCCGCCTCCTCCACCTCGGAATTCAGTTCTTCCAACACCGGCTGCAGCGTGCGCACCACGAAGGGCAGGCCGATGAAGGTAAGCGCGACGAACACACCCAGCGGCGTGAACGCAACCTTGATGCCGAGCAGCGCGAACCACCGCCCGATCCAACCGTTGGCCGCATACAGCGAGGTCAGTGCGATGCCGGCCACCGCCGTCGGAAGCGCGAACGGCAGATCGACCAGTGCATCGACCAGTCGCTTCAGCGGAAAGTCATAGCGCACGAGCACCCAGGCGACGATCAGCCCGAACAGCGAATTGAAAAATGCCGCTGCAAGCGAGGCGCCAAAGGTGAGCCGGTACGATGCCAGCACCCTCGGCGCCGTCACGGCATCCCAGAACGCAGGCCAGGTCAGCGTGAAGGTCTTGAGGAACGCCGCCGACAGCGGCACCAGCACGATGAGGCTCAAATAGAGCAGCGTGAAGCCGAGCGCGAGGTCGAACCCCGGCAGCACGGTGTGCCGCTTGAGCAAGCGAGAGAAGATCACCGCTTGCCCGCGGCCAGGATCTGGTCGTAGACGCCACCGTCCTCGAAGTGCTGCTTGATGGCCTGGGTCCATCCGCCAAACAGCTCATCAACGGTGAAGGTGCTGACCTTGGGGAACTCCTTTGCGTGCCTGGAGAGCACGGCCGCCGAGCGCGGGCGAAGGTGGTGCTTCGCCGCGAT
>DASTGE010000313.1:0-4665 GCA_035719405.1 Burkholderiaceae bacterium | reverse complement strand
AGTCAGCATCAAATGCTGTATAGAATAACAGTATTCAGGCCGCCGTCTTGTTCATTCTTGTCAAGCCCTGAAACGTAATAAAATCAACTAGTTAAAACCATCATTCTACCGCACTGTCCCTTAAGTTCGGTGCATTGGGCCGTGACCTGCACCTGCACGTTGGAGAAACCCATCGCGCCGGTCGCGAAGCTTGCAGTGCGGCCGGTGCTCTCGTTGCGCAGCGTCGATCCGGCGCCTGGGCTCAGAGTCAGGTTGACGGTTTGGTCCCCGTTCGCGACGCTGCGGCTGTATCCCATGCCGAGGCTGCCGTTGGCGGTCGTATCGCCCGGGTCGGTGCCGAACGCGGTGTTCGGGCTCTGACGCCGCAGGTTCACGAGCGTTGCGGTGGCCGTGATCGAGCTGAAATCGGCAGCTGCGCTGTAGCTGACCGAATCGCTGCCGCTGTAGGTCGTGTCATCAATCGTGCAGGTGCTGAACGTGGTTGCGAGCGTGCCGCTGGGCGGCGCCTTCCGGCCTGCGACCAGCGCGGCGCTGTCGAGCGTTGCGTTCATGCTGCCACTGCTGCACGCCGTACCCGGCGCGACGAACGCGAGGTTGTCGTCAACCAGTTCCAGCGCCGAGAACGCGCTCCCGGCGAACTCGAAGCCCAGGCCGAGCAGACGCAGGTCGGCGACTTTCTTCTGCGGGTCGCTGACCTTGACCGTCAACGTGGCGGAACTGCTGGTGACGCTGCCCGCCGCATTGCGCGCGACGACCGTGTATTGCGAGCCGCTGTCGGTCAGCCTGGCTCGGGGCACTGCGTACCAGTCGCCCGTTGCACCCGGGATGTCGACGCCATCTCGCCGCCACTGATAGCTCAGGCGCTGGCCTCTGGCGATCACGAGGAACACGGCCTGCCCGTCTTCCCACGTGGTGGTGTCTGTTGGGCCGACGGTGATCTCCGGTGGCAAGCCCGGCTGGTTGAGCACGAGGCAGTCAGGCAGCGTGATGCCGGTGCCCGACGGTCCGGCAAGGGCCGGCGTGCTCGCGTGCGTGTCATCATTCGCAGCGACGCTCGCCTGGCCGTATTTGCGCATCGCGACTTCGAATCTGCCCTGCGCGTCGGTCCACGCGGAGGCGACGCCGCTGTAGTCGACGCCGACGCTCGAGACGTAGGCACCGGCCGCCGGTTTTCCCGCTGCATCGTTGACGCAGCCGTGCACGACGATCGAATCGAGCGGCCGATCGGCGTTCCAGTAGGTCAAGCGGTCCACCGTGCCCTCGTAGTAGCGCCCCGACCCGTCGGCCTTCAGCGTCGCACTGCCCTGCTGCACCCAGCGGCCGCTGGCTTCGTCGAGGTAGTACAGCGGGATCGTCGGCGGCGGATCGGAGGCGCGGCTGGCCAGCGGGATGCGGATGGTCGCGCTGCTGCCGGACTTGAGGTTCACGCGCTTGCCCGTGGCGTCGGCGAGCGTGACGCTCAACGCGCCCATGCTCTCGATGGCTTGGCCGCTGTCAGCGCGATAAACCCCGGGCATGCTGCGCGGATCGCTCGCGGGATCGATCGGCGTCAGGCGCACCGTGACTGCACCGCTCGGTACCGATCCGCCTTCGGTCACCAGCGCGTTGGCCGCGAAACTGACCGCGGCTGTCGATCCGGGTACGGTCACTGTGGCCGCGCTCGCTGCATCGACCGTCGCCTTGGTGCCTTCGCGCACCAGCCTCGCTTCGGCGCGCGCGCTTCGCCCGGCAACCACATCGACGGGCACGAGCCCGCCCGAAAAGCCGTTCGCCTGGATTGTGAGGGCGGCGGCGCCGACGGTGAGACCGTCGAGCGTGAAGGTGCCGTCTGCCGCCGTCTTGGCGCTCTTACCGCCGGCACTGACTGTCGCGTCCGCGATCGGTGCGCCGTCACTGCTGGCGAGTGCGACGCCTTCGATGCGGCCGGTGCCGGCCGTGAGGTTGGGCGTCGTTGTCACTGTGTCCGTGTTGTTCGAGCCGCCGCCACAGCCGGTAATTACCAGCGTTGAAAGCGCGAACGCCAGGGCCCAGGCCCATTGCCGGGGTCTCTGCATAAGGATTCCTTTTGAAATTGGTGTGAATGACAGGCGGCGGACTGCACCGGCCGTGACGCAAACCGGCCCCCAACGCGGGCTGCATTCTGATGCACCGATTTCTGCTTGAGTCCCCCGAGCTATGGGGATGGCGTCGCCGTCGTCGTGCGAATCAACGCTCTGCCTTCAGGCGTTGAGACGAGGGCAATGCGAAGGCTCGCCGCTGAATGCGCCCCCTTGGGGGCGGACGGTGCCGGCAACGCGAGACGGTGTGGGATTGATGATCGCTCCCTCGTCGGCCCTCACCCCAGCCCCATCCGGGAACCGGATTCGCTGAGAGGTCTCGACGCCATTGAAGCTGAGTGCACAACCTTCCCTTTGGCCCTTTCGCCTGTAACCTCAAGAGGGTCAGCACAAGGTGAACCGGCCTCGCCTTGAAGTACCTACGGAGGAGCTGGTCCGCCTATGCCGTCGGTGAGTACACGGCTCAGAAGAAAGCAGATCGTCCATCTCTCGTATAAGCTCCCGGTTTTCAATTCGGTCTCGGCTAAGAAGCGCGATGGCCTTTCCGAGCGACTTACGGCTCGCGCCCTTCATCAGAACCTTGGCGGCCTCGACACGCCCATGATTCAATGCGATGAGAAGGGCGTCTTCCTCATCGTCATTGCCCGGGTGTTCCTGGCGTGCGTGATTGTCGAGCAGAATGCGCACCACATTGGCGTGGCCTGCTTCAGCCGCGAAGCCGATTGGGCTGAACCCAAAACTTTTCTTGTTGACATCTGCGCCCGCCGTCACGAGAAGCCTGGCTGCCGCCTCGTTGCCGCGAGCGGCTGCGACCGCCAATGCTGTATTTTCCTGGTTGTGGCTCCGCCAGCGCTCCCGTGGTTCGCGCTCCGGAGTTTCGTAGTTCGGGTCGGCACCGTTATTGAGCAACGCCGCCACGCTCACATTGTTGCCATTCCGGACAGCGCGCATGAGCACGGTTTGGCAGCGGTGGTCGCGTATCGCGAGATCGCTCTTGCCCACCAGCAGGTTGATCATATCCTCGTCCTCGCGGTCCGCGGCCATCATCAAGGCCGTCAGTCCTTCCAGGTACGTTCTCTCATTGACATCAATCTCGCCAACTCCGATCAGGATCTCTGCCAACTCGCAATCGCCGCTCTGCACCGCTTCATGCAGAATGGTCAACTGATCAGGGATCGGTTCCCCACCCACCGGAACAAAATCATCTTGGCCGGACCCAAGGTACGTGGCGGCCTTGTTCGCAAGGGCAACTTCCCCGATGCGAACCAACTGTTCCAGTGTCGCCAGTCGCGTCTCACGGTCATGTGATCCAATCCACTCCATAACCTCCCTTTCCAGAGCGGCGTTGTTGCGAGAGCTTGCCTGCCGGTAGCGGCGCACCGCGGGGTGACGGAAATTGTCCAGCCAGTTCATGCTTTGACCGTAGCGGATCATCCGCCACACAAGCTTGGCGGGCACCCGTCGCAGGACATTCCGGTCGGGGGTCGCAATCAGAGCCCTCCTCAGCAAATTTAGCGGCGGCGAGCTTAGCATCAGCAGTTCAGAGAGCTGCGGGGTTCGGTAGACCTTGGTGCCATCCTTGGCCTTTTCCTTCACATACACGGCATCGTTAAAGATGCGCTTGATCATCACTTCCGACTGCGTTGCCGTGCCACGGTCCTTGGTTTCCCTCCCCATCACCTGAAACTTTTCCTTTTCGATCAGTCCAACTTTCTTCAAATTGCGGGCGATCGCGCGCATGAGCAGGGTTGGATCGGAGATGAGCGTATACGGACGGTCCTCGGTCCCATTGCCCTCCGAATCGTTCACCAGTAGATGCATGCCAATGGGGCCATATCGGCTTTCAAGGGCTGCCTGCAGGGATTCATACTTCTGATAGCATTTCCAGGCTTCGTCTTCGGAGAGGGCTCGACCGGCGTAGTCCTTGAAGTGATCCAGAACCTCGTTCAGACAGTTTTCGCTCAAGACGCGGACCAGGGACTCGGCCGTGACCTCCTTGCGCACAACTTCGAGCGCCTCCATCAGATGGGAAATCTCTATAGCCGACACAAACCTGTCTTCCTGGGGCTCGACACCAAATTCCTGCGCGACGAAGTTGCGGTAGCCATTTACATAATGGATCTCATACTCCTCGTACGTGGAAGAATCGCCGTGCTTTTCATTGCAGAATTGGAGAAGAACCTGATCGAGGATGTTCTTCCAAACCTTCTTTGCATGGCCCTTCAGGCCGACCGTGCTCAGGCGGAGTTCTTGCGATGCCATCACGAGGTTGCTGAGTACACCTTCAACGCAAACGTCAACGCCCTCCGCCAGGTTCTGCACAACTGATATCCGCGTCGGAAGCGGAATCTCTCGGTTCTTCACGTCGACGCACAGCGCGTCGAGCGAGGCCTTTCCTTGGTTATAGATGCCGCCGATAAGCAAGTCGTAACGGCCCTCGGTACCCTCCAATACCCGGTTACGGAACGTCGTCAAGGCGCCTGCCGCAGCTTCCGCGCGTGGTGCGTTGTTGTCGCGCAGGAAACTCTTGAGCTGCTCGATACCTACCCGGAACTGCCGCTTGAGCTCCATGCCCTTGCCGGATCTTTCGAATTCCTTTACCGAGCCG
>DASTGE010000312.1:0-4583 GCA_035719405.1 Burkholderiaceae bacterium | reverse complement strand
CACCACCATGTCCTGAAGCGACATCCCCTTGCGGCGCGCGTACCAGACCATGGTCAGCGCCTTGCAGGCTCCCAGCGCGGCGTCATACAGGTCATGGGGTGTCGGTCCGGCATCCTCGCCCCCGTTGGACGGCGGCTCGTCCGCGAAAAAGACATGCTGCCGGACCTGGACGCGCTGGCGCATCGGGCCCGACAGGTCGCGAGTGACTGTCACAGTCACGGTCACGATCGTTCTCCTGTCAGCCCTGGAGACCTTCTGGGCTGCCCCGACGCTGCCCCCCCGCCTGCCGCACCAGAAGCCTGAGACTGCCCGGAGCGATCCGGCTCCGCAGGTTCGGAAATGCCTTCAAGGGTATCGCTCACTTCGTCCGCTCGCTCGCCGGCCTTCACTGCGACATCGCCCAGCGACAGGATGCCCACAAGATGCCTCTCGCGATCCAGGACCGGCACCCGACGCGCCCGGGAATCCCGCATGCGATCCATGACCTCCTCGACCGACTGGTCCTCGAAGCATGTCATCGGTTCGGCGCTCATCACCTCACGCAACGGCGTCTGATCCGCCGCCTGTCCCTGCGCCACTCCACGAACGACGATGTCGCGGTCCGTCACCATGCCGACGAGCCGGTCGCCGTCGCACACGGGGATGACGCCCACGTTGAGCTCTTCCATCGCCTGCCGCCCTCACCAGCGTGTCGGTCGGCGCCATCGACCGCACGCCGCGGGTCATCACCTGAGAAACCTGGGTCATCGAGCACTCCTTGGGTAAGGTGGGAGTGTCACGATGGTGGCAAGTGCCGTTCCCCGTCCAACCCATCCGCCGGTCGGCGGCACTGCCCCGGGCTCGCATTGACCCCGGCAACCTGCCCATCAGTCCCCGTTCGACTTGCCCTGCTTCAGAGCACGTTGGCGAGCTCCGGAAAAGTTGCCTGAAGCAGCTTCACCAATTGGTGATGGTCGGATGCGCGAACGAGTAGTGGTTCGGCACGCTGAGGTTCGAATAGGAAAAGCTCAAGCTCACGTCCAGCGACGACACCTGATGCCACCATGCGAGCGGCAGGAACATCGTCTCGCCCGGCTCGACGACCACATCGAGCACCTTCACCCTCGCGAAATCGGGATGGCGATGGAGATCGACGGCGTCGAGGTTGACGTCGCTGTACATCTGATAGTGGTTGTAGAGGTTTGGCGTTTCCAGGGGCGAGATCAGGCGCCAGCGCTTGCGGCCCACGACCTGGGTGTGGAAGAGCATGATCGTGTCGTGGTGCAGGGGGGTCACCGTGCCCGCAGGGCCGAACCAGAAGGACGATCGTTCGGCGAGAGCACCGCGGTCGCAGATGGTCGGCAGTGTGCCGATGTCGTCGAGCAGGGAATTGAATTCCGCGCGACGCAGCAACTCATTGTTCGCAGTGAGGTACTCGTCGTTGGAGACTCCGGCCGTCAGCACCCGATCGACGAAATCGCCGAGCCTCACCTTCCTGATGTGGGCCAGCTTGTCGATCTCATAGCGCGCATTGCCCGCACGTTCGGCTTGAATCTCGACGGAGAGATGGCCGAAGCGCTGCTTCAGGTCCGCGGGGCTCCAGCGCTTCATCGCGGGCCAGTCGGACGCCACATCGGTGAGGACCACGGGGCGGCATCCATGCACGTATTTCGCGAGGAACTCGTCCGGCGAGACGCGGCTGCGCTTTTCCACATGGTCGTACAGCGGCCCCAGCTCCCACATGCGCTGCACGTTGCCCATCACGGAAGCGAGCTTGTCGCGCAGCTCGCGCATCCTGAGAGCGGCCGCATAGACCGGATCGGAATCCATGGCACGGATGGCGGCTACCGCAGACATCTCGTCGATACCGCTTGCGGTCATGGTCGCGATCATCGAGTCGTCGGTGCAATTGCGCAGCTTGTTCTCGGCAATCCATTGACGCCATCCGGGATCAATCGTGGCGGCAGGTCGGGAAGCGGGGCGTTCTTTGGCGCCCATTGCCCGGCCGTCTCCTGGACCATCTTTCCGCTCTCGGAACTGCAAGGGACGCGGGCAGGGCAGAATTTCAGCGAAGTGGTGCATGTCGTCAGAAGGGCGGTTGCGGCGTTGCGATCGACGACTATGTCAGCATCGAGGGCGGCAGACGATGGAAGAACTGCCCACCGCCCGAAGGTAGGCAGTAGCAGACTCGTATGGATGGAAACAACAGGTGAACCGCGGCAGCGCGAACAAGCCCGCAATAACGTCGAACACGGCACTGGCAATTAACCTTCCCCTGTCAGAGGAAGAGGACTGCGGTGCGGCGGCAAAGCGACCCTGCACCAAAGCGAGAGGCGCCTCAGCTCAGCCCTTGTAGCCCTTGTATTTGTCTGCCTGCGGCGCGCCGTAACGGCACGCAGAAGTCAGTCCTTCGGCGGCAGCGTGTCGACGAAGCTTGGCCGCGTCGCGAGCTTGTCAGTCAGCTTTGCGAGGTTCGCATGATCGGCCCGCCAATTGATTTGCGGAAAACGGAAGTCGAGATAACCAAGGGCGCAACCGACCGCGATATCGGCGAGCGTGAAGTGGTTGCCGGAGCACCAATTCCTGTCGCCCAGGCCTTGGCCCATCGCCTTGACCGCCGCACTGACCTTGCCCATCTGCCGATCGGCCCAGGCCTTGCTGCGCTCGGTGTCAGCCCGGCCGTGCCAGTTCTGCTCCATGCGCGCGAGAATCGCCGCATCCTGCAGGCCGTCAGCCAGCGCTTCCCAGGTTCGAACCTCCACCCGGTCGCGACCCGAAGGCGGGATCAGCTTGCCAACCGGCGACAAGGTATCGACATACTCGACGATCACCCGGGAGTCGAACATCGCACCCGTGATCGCGTCCTGTCCCTCCATCACCAGACACGGAACCTTGCCGAGCGGATTCATCTTCTGCACCGCATCGGTCGCCCACGGGTCTTCGAGAATCAGCTGGTAGTCCAGCTTCTTCTCGGCCATCACGATGCGCACCTTGCGCACGTACGGACTGGTCAACGATCCGATGAGCTTCATGTGGAGGAGTTCTGGTCTTGGCAGGGGGGTTCCCTGCGCGGGCCATTCTAGCGAAGCGACTCCCCGAAGCCGGCGACGAACGGGGAGCCTTCGTGACGCTGTAGCGTCCAATCGACCTCGCCCGGCCGCCCCGGCAAGTCGAGCGTCGCCACTGCAGGGGTGGAGCGGGCAATCACCTCACCGCCGCGCACCACCATGAGGCGAGCCGCCCGCAACCGGATCGCCTCCACTGGGGTGCGCGCTTGCAGCAGCACGAAATCGGCACGGCAGCCCCTGTCCAGGCCGTACCCTTCCAGGTCAAGGATACGAGCTGCGTTTACGGTCACCGCGTCAAAGCAGGCGCGTATGCCGGCTTGCGAGGTCATCTGCGCGACGTGCAGACCCATCTGCGCGACTTCGAGCATGTCGGCTGAACCGAGCGCGTACCAAGGGTCCATCACGCAGTCGTGGCCGAAGGCGACATTGATTCCCGCGGCCATCAACTCCGGCACTCGCGTCATGCCGCGCCGTTTGGGATAGGTATCGTGCCGGCCCTGAAGGGTGATATTGATGAGCGGGTTCGCGACGGCATGAATGCCGGCCTCGGCGATCAACGGAATCAGCTTCGACACATAGTAGTTGTCCATCGAGTGCATGGACGTGAGATGAGAGCCGGTCACTCGCCCCCGCAACTTCAGGCGCTGCGCCTGGAAGACGAGCGTCTCGATGTGGCGCGACAGCGGGTCGTCGCTCTCGTCGCAATGCATGTCGACGGGCAGCCCGCGCTCGGCCGCCAGCTCGCAGAGCAGCCGAACGCTCTCGGCGCCCTCTCCCATCGTCCGCTCGAAGTGCGGGATGCCGCCGACCACGTCCACGCCCATGTCGAGCGCCCGCTTGAGGCTCTCGAAAGCGCCGGGCGAACGCAGCACGCCGTCCTGCGGGAAGGCGACGAGCTGCAGGTCGAGATAAGGCTTCACCCGTCGCTTCACATCGAGCAACGCTTCGACGGCGAGAAGTCGCTCGTCGCAAACATCGACATGAGAACGGATCGCGAGCAGACCGCGTGCAACGGCCCAGTCGCAGTACTGCACTGCGCGCGCGGCGATGGCCTCCTGCACGAGCGAGGGCTTGAGCTCGCCCCAAATCGCGATGCCTTCGAGCAGAGTGCCACTCTGGTTCACCCGCGGCAGCCCATAGCTCAGGGTCGCGTCCATGTGGAAGTGCGCATCGACGAAGGGCGGCGACAGCAGCCAGCCCTGGAGATCGATGAGCTGGGCGCCAGGAGGAGCGGCAAGACCCGGTCCAGTTTCGACGATGCGGCCACCGTCGCAGAGCAAATCCTGCCCCGTCCGGCCGTCCGGGAGGGTGGCGTTGCGAAAGAGGATGGCCATCGCAACTCAAGTTACCACACGGAATGACGCAACGACAGCCATGACCTTCGAGGTCATCGACTCTGTGCCGATGCGGGCTCACGATGGCTGACAGGCAACCACCCACATGGAGCAAACACGATGAGCAGCGACATCCTTCCCCTGGCGGTCGGCCACATGATCGGCCTTGGCGCCATTGGCTCGTGCATCGGAATCGGACTGA
>DASTGE010000311.1:0-10797 GCA_035719405.1 Burkholderiaceae bacterium | reverse complement strand
GCAGCGCGGGAGCCGGCAGTCCTTTGCGAGCGGCGGCAATGGTTTGAGCCAATGTTTCGATGCCATTGGTGCCGCGAAGGCGGCAGGTATCGAATACGCTGGCAAGCAGGCCGTAGGCTCGTGAGCCGGTAAGGCAGCGAGTGCCGTAGCTGATTCGCCGGGAGATGACGTGATGGCGCAGCTGCCTTTCTCCGTGGTTGTTGGTCAGCGGCAGGCGTGGTTCGGCAAGAGGCCGAATGATGGCCTCCCAATCATTGAGAAATTCGCGCGCAAGCGCACGCACGCGCTCCTGTGCATCCAAACAGGGCCTCCCGGCAAGCTTTCCCCGAGAATAAGCGGGTGAGATTGAAGCGGGATGGCGGCATTACGAATTATTTGATTCGCAGACAGAACTGAACGGCTGACGCGCGGCATCGTGTGTGCCTTGTCCTCGCGGTGCTCGCATCGCAGCGAATGCTCGGTAGGGTAAGGATTTGCGCTCTCGCCGGCCCGCGGGAGGCAGTCCTGCATGTTGAAAGCGCCGTCAAGACGAGAAGGAACCCCGTCTTCGCATATCAGCGGCTTCGCTTCGCATAGGGATGTTGACATCGCCCTTCGGAGCCCATAATGACTGATCTTGCTCACGACCCTTTCAGGGGCAAGGTGAAAGAGGCTCTTTTAATAGACGCGCCGTTGATCTGATTGCCAGGCAACTACTGAACTTCCAAGGCGATTCTCGACACTGGCGGCTCGCCATTGTCCAGGATGGTCAGCGTGTGTGCGTCCCCTGTCGATCTGCTGTTTCGCATTCATCAATTCAGCGCTTCCAATCGTACTGAACCCTCATCGAACCAATCCAAGTCACCGGAAAGACCAACAGCATGTCATCAAACGGATCCAGAAGTAGCGGAATACAAGGCACTGCCTACGCCGGAGGCGGCTCTTCATATGCAGCGAGCGGGTCAAGAGCCACACACTCGGTCGCTCCGAACTCCAGCAGGCAGGCGTCCACCGTACAGCCAGCTTTGCCATCGAGGGCACCGTCATCGGCTATGTCCTCGAATCGCTCGTCGAGGGCATCCGCATTGTCTGCGTCCACGCATTACTCGACGGTCCCTGTCGCTACAGTCCAAAGTAGTGTGGTCGGGCCAGGGAGCACGCCTTCTACCCCGAGTGGTAACAGAGTGTCGTCTATTCCCGCTGGGTACGAGCCATTGAATACCTCGTCCGCGGGAGATACTTCCGAGGGCGGTTCGAGGCGCTCGGGTATGGACATCTCCGTGCGCGTGTCGGTGGGCGAATCGAGAGGAAGCTTCGGCTCGAACAGACTCGCTCCCATCCCTGACGGGTACACGCCCTCTGCGACGTTCAGTCTCACCCAGGAAGGGTTCGTGCAAACCTCTGGTACGTCGAGTGCCGCCCCGCAAGGGTTTGTACCACCGGCGATGACGTCCCGTTCGAAGGGCCAATCGCGCGTCGTAGACCAATCCCGCGAATCCGTTCCCGTGGAAGCGGATTTTTCAGGGTTCCAAGGGCATTTCGGCACAGGTGCAGCCGAGACACGGGCCGGTTACACCATGCCTGGGGACGCTGCCGCAACCCGGAGATCCGAGAAAGAGTCAGCCTTCGGCACCGACAGACGGGAGAGGCTGTTTTCTGACGGCGGTTCGAGCATTTTGGGCCTGGACATTGCCGTGCAGGTGTCGGCGGGGCGATTGAGCAGCGGCTCCAGGTCGAACAGATACGGCCGTCCCCCTGAAGGGTACGTGCCACGCGATACGATGCCCAGTTCCGCGCCTGAGGGGCTGACGCCACCGGCCCCCACCTCCAATTCGGAGGGCCAATCGAGCGTCGTAGACCAACCTCCGGTGACGGTGCCCCAGGAATTGAAATCTTTGCCAGACAGTACCTTCGCTGGAGATGCAGCCGGCGGACAGCAGTCTGCGATGGATGGAGCCACAGTCCTTGGGAAGGGGTTGGTGGGGGATTCGCCCAGTCGTGCAGCTGAGACCCAGCCGGGCTTCGCCTTGCCTGACGACGCTGCCAAAACCGCGGGATCGGAGAAGCGGTCGACTGGCAGCGGGGACAGACCGCACGGGCGGTCGCGTGCCTCGAGGGCTGAAGGTGCGGGGCGATCGAAAAGCGGCTCCACCACGCCGAGCGTCAGTCGGCCTCCGGCAGGAGTCACACCGCCGGCGCCGACATCCCATTCCGAAGTCCCATTGAGGGAAGGGCGGAATGGTGGTTCGGCAAGTCAAGACCAAGCCGGTGAACTCCGCAAAGCTGGCACGTCGTCCGCGGGCAACCCATCTCGCGGGCAAAGGTCGTCGAGGCAAGGAAGATCCGCCGACGGGGAACAGCGGGTGCGACATGACGGAAGTCGTGCGTCCGAGGGTGGGGCTGGCTCGGCCAAGTCCACTGAATCTGCAACGCGCAAGTCCGCGACGGTGTGGGACGGGAATGCGCGGAAGCGCGCCACGACTCTGCTTCGGGAGGAGGGTCTATGGGACCTGGGAGGCAATGTAGATCCGAGTACCGGCGCGCATCTGAGAAGTATGTGGGGCGCACTTGCAAGGGGGGATGAGGAGGCCTTTGCAGAGGTGCGACAGAAATTCCTCGAAAGAACCCAGAAAGACAGCAAAACGCAAGCCGAGTTTGATTCCAAGTGGGCCGACGAGTTTGCTGCCAGAAGAGCAGCAGCAGAGGAAGCCCAATTGCCGGAAGCCAGGCGCGATAACAAGGAAGTCGAAAAGGCAACGAGCACCACCTCATCCGCCGATGCTGGCTCAAGCCGGAGATCCGCCAGCCAGTCGGGCCGTAGCAAGGTCGAACGGGCTGCACGCTCAGGTGCCTCGGGGGGCGAAGGGTTGGCTGCCAAGACAGCAGCCTCCGCAGCGGGGTCATCGAGTGGCGGCGGCATCGCTGCGGGCGTTAAGGAAACGCGCGGAGAACGGAAGAAGGTTTCGTTCGCCCCCATGCCGGAAGACCAGGACGTCGGGAGCGCAGTTACTACCGCCCCCGGGAATATTGACGCGCAGGTGAAATCCGTCAGCGAGCCGAGTCCCAGCAAGGACGAACGGGATGCGCGGTTGGGCGTTCCGGGGGGAGAAGAGTCGGCTACCGCGTCCGGGGATGCTGCTGCACCTGTGACAATTGCGAGCGAGTCGGGCGCCACCGTGTTGTTGGAGGAGCGATCTGAGGGAATGGTGGTATCGGCACTGCGCGGCGCCAGGGGGAGGTTGGGGCAATTAAGCCAAGTGCCTGAGCAAGTGAGGCAGGAAGGCGGTCTTTACAATTACGTCCGTCGCAAGGCAGGATTTGAGCAATGATGCAGTCTCAATAGACTGCTCCGCACTGCGAAGGTAACGCTGAACAAGTCCATCGCATGGAAGTATTCAGCGTCGCCTGAAACGCAGTGGCGCAGTCTGCGGCGGAAGCAACCTTGTCGCTGCACTGTCCTCGAATACTTGTCCGTATCGAGCCAATCCGTTCTCTTATGGAGGCGCTGAACAATTCCCCGCAAGGGCGCGCGCCTCGATTTGGGATGGGATGCAAGGCGCAAAGCACAGCCATAGCCCAAGCTACGGTGCGCATTTGCAACGCCGCAGGCCGCCCAAAGCGAGGATGCGCGACCCCGCGAGGGAATTGTTCAGCGCCTCCTTATCACTCCCCCGGGTTCTTGGTTCTATAGGGGCGACAAGTATTCTGACTCGGGGGGACCGCCGGGGTACGCACTTCCCCACACTGAGATGACGGATTGGGAGGCCCTGGCCCGAGGTCCAGCCCGATGACTGGTGACTGAAGCACCTGTTGCTCACTTCGTCACCCATCGAGGGGGACGCTTCTCATCAAAGGCCGCAATCCCCTCGGCGGCGGTGCCGCTGCGCAGCGCGGACGCGAAGGCCTGGGCCGCGTAGTCCAGTGTCGACGACAGGGGCTGATTGCGCCGGTGCCTCACGATGGCCTTCGTGGCCCTCAAGGCGGCCGGCTCGGCGTGGCTGAGGTCATCCAGCCATCGGCGCAGCCGGTCATGAAGCATATCGGGCGCGCAGACCTCGTCCACCAGACCGGCCGCCAGCGCCTGGTGTGCATCGATGCTGCGTCCGGTGAGCATCCAGCGCAATGCCACACCATGGCCGACGCGCGCGACGATAAAAGGCGCGACCTGTGCCGGCGGCATGCCGATCGTCACATCGGGCATCGCGAAGGTGGAGTCGGATGCAGCCAGCACCACATCGCAACACGCCGCCAGGCCGACGCCTGCCCCATGCGCCGCTCCTTCGACGACTCCAATGGTGGCGACGTCGGCGTCGACCCACTGTTCCATCAAGGCACCCAAGGCGCGGTTGTGGCGCGCGATCGGATCGTCGATGTCGCGCGGCGACGGGGTTGTCATCCATACCTTGAAGCGGCCGAAATCGCCACCTGCGCAGAAGTTCCCGCCGGCCCCGCACAGCACGATCGCCCGCACGTTGGGTTGACGTCGCGCCTGCACGAGGGCATGTCGCAAGACGTCGACCATCTCGTCCGTCAATGCATTACGGGTCGTCGGCGAATCGAGGGTGACATGGATCGCGTGGCCGTGGGTTTCGATGCGAACCGACATGTTCCTGATGGCTCCCTGTGTGCGTTGCTGCAGGCCGGTGTGCGATTACCGCAGTTCTGCCATGCGGATGGATGCGATCCCGATGAAGCTCCAGGAGCCTGGGCGGCAGAAATCCGGGCCCCGGCCGGCGCGCCTTGCGGTGCCAGACGAAGCGCCGGCGAGGCGTGTGGCAGGCCGCACGCAACGAGCCGGCAACGACATTTGGCACGGCAAAGCGCCCTGGCCCATAACAGTTGGGCCGGAAAGAGGGCGCATGCGTCGTGTCCGCACCAGGGAACTGGTGGATTAATTCCCTCACTTGCCCAGTGTGCGTGGGCGTGTAAAGGCTTGTCAACGGGACAGACGCGAGGGTCCGAACGTGAAAAAGCCCGCACTGCGGCGGGCTGATCAAGGGTTTGCGCCTATCGCGCGCGAGGCGTGGCGCGTTACTTCAGGCTCAAAACCCACTGTGCGAGCTGCTTGGCCTCGGCCGCTGACACCTGCGTGTTTGCCGGCATGGGGACCGGTCCCCAGACGCCTGCGCCGCCTTTCAGAATCTTTTCGGCCAGCTTGTCAGCGGCATCCTTCTGTCCGGCATACTTCGCTGCGACATCCTTGTAGGCCGGGCCCACGATTTTCTTGTCGACCGCATGACAGGCCAGGCAGTTCTTCTTCTGGGCCAGTTCCAATTGTGCGAAGGCCGGGGTCGCGGCAAGAGCTGCGCTCATCATGGCGAGCGCGGCGAGGAATTCTTTCATCAAGTTCCTTCCGGTGGCTGGTTTACAGTGTTGCAACGAATTCTAGCGATCACGGGTTGACCGATCGCCACGGAGTGTTTACCAATGCTGTTCGTCGTCATCGGCGCGTTGCTGACCGTTCTCAAAGCGCTGGATTTTGGTCCCTTGAGCGGCATCGACTGGCCCTGGGTTCTGCTGCCCTACGTGCTCGCCCTCCTGTGGTGGTGGTGGTCCGACGCGAGCGGGCGGACCAAGCGCGTGCAAATGGAGAAGATGGAGGCCAAGAAGGCCGAGCGTCGACGCAAGAGCCTGGAGAACCTGGGTATGCCGACCAAGGGCAAGGGCGGCCGTCGGTAGGAGCCTCCTTCAGAACTTGTCCAGCACGGCACCCGAACTCGCGCCGGACGCGTTCATTGCGAACTTCGCCAGCACTCCGCGGGTGTAGCGTGGCGCAGGACGCTTCCAGGCAGCGCGCCGACGCGCGATTTCGTCGTCGGGCACCTCCAACTGCAGCCGCAGCTGATGCGCATCGATCGTGATTCTGTCGCCTTCCTGTACGAGCGCGATCGTCCCGCCCTCGTAGGCCTCGGGCGCGACATGGCCGACGACCAGACCCCACGTCCCGCCTGAAAAGCGTCCGTCGGTGATCAGTCCGACCGACTCGCCCAGGCCTTGGCCGATCAACGCACTTGTGGGCGCGAGCATCTCGGGCATGCCCGGGCCACCCTTCGGTCCGAGGTAGCGAAGCACCATCACATCACCGGGCTTGATCTGGCCTTCCATGATGGCTGCCAGCGCGGACTGCTCATCGTCGAACACGCGGGCCGGTCCGGTAATGATCGGGTTCTTCAGCCCGGTGATTTTGGCCACCGAGCCCTCGGGTGAGAGGTTTCCCTTGAGAATGGCCAGATGCCCCTCGTCGTACAGCGGCTTGGCCAGGGGCGTGATCACCTGTTGCTCCGGCGACAGTGGCGGCACGCCTGCGAGGTTTTCGGCCACCGTCTTGCCGGTGATCGTGATGCAATCGCCGTGAAGCATGCCTCCTTCGAGCAGCAGCTTCATGACGGCAGGAATGCCGCCCGCCCGATGCAGGTCGACCGCCAGATACTTGCCCGAGGGCTTCAGATCGCAGATCACCGGCACCTTGCGACGCACACGCTCGAAGTCGTCGATCTTCCACTCGACGCCCGCTGCATGGGCGATCGCGAGGAAGTGCAGCACCGCATTGGTGGAGCCGCCGATGGCCATGATGACGGCCACCGCGTTCTCGATCGACTGCCTGGTGACGATGTCTCGTGGCTTCAAGTCGCGCTTGATCGCTTCCACCAGCACGCGTGCGGAGTCCTTCGTGCTCGCGACCTTCTCGTCGTGCACATTGGCCATCGTGGAGCTGTAAGGCAGGCTCATGCCGAGTGCCTCGAATGCCGAGCTCATGGTGTTGGCCGTGTACATGCCGCCGCACGATCCGCTGCCCGGAATGGCTCGCCGCTCGATCTGGCAGAAATCCTCTTCGCTCATGCGTCCGGCCGTGAACTGCCCCACCGCCTCGAAGACGCTCACGATGTTCAACTCCTGCCCCTTGTAGTGGCCGGGCAGGATGGTTCCGCCATACACGTAGATTGACGGCACGTTCGTGCGCAGCATGCCCATCATGCCGCCGGGCATGTTCTTGTCGCACCCGCCGATGACGATCACGCCGTCCATCCACTGGCCGCCGACGCAGGTTTCCACGCAATCAGCGATCACCTCGCGGGACACCAGCGAATACTTCATGCCCTCGGTGCCCATTGCCATGCCATCGCTGATGGTCGGCGTGCCGAAGACCTGCGGGTTGGCGCCGGCTTCCTTCAGCCCTTCGATTGCCGCGTCGGCCAGGCGCTGAAGCCCCGAGTTGCAGGGCGTGATGGTCGAGTGCCCGTTCGCCACCCCCACCATCGGCTTGGAAAAATCTTCGTCGCTGTATCCCATGCCATAGTACATGGATCGATTGGGCGCGCGCGCCACGCCCTCGGTAATGTTTTTCGAGCGGCGGTTGAAGCTCATTGGGGTCTCCTGAAGTCGGTCTTGCGTCTGTGCAGGGCACGAAGTATGCGGCTTTCGCGAGGCCTTCCGCGGGCGCGGGGACAGTCACATCGCGTCATTGCTCCTGTCCCGGTTGGCGGAAGGTCGAGCTCTTTCGCCACCCGTCCTGGGACCGAAATGTGCATGGGGTCGACCCCCGACAGACAAACCGTGCAGCCGACCGGCGGCGCCCCTGCACATTGCGGCGAAAATCGCGGACCTGAAAGAACAACGCCCCGCGTCCGATGCTCGTCCACCCCCAATTCGACCCCATTGCCCTGCGGCTCGGCCCGCTTCAGGTCCACTGGTACGGCATTACCTACCTCGTCGCCTTCGGGCTGTTCTATGCGCTGGCGAGCAAGCGGATCCGGCAGCCTGACTTCCTTCAGCGCGGATGGAGCCGGCGGGAGATCGAGGACCTGCTGTTCTACGGCGTGCTCGGCGTCGTCCTGGGCGGACGGCTGGGCTACGTGCTGTTCTACAAGCCTGCCTACTACGCCCATCATCTGTCGGAGGTCTTCGCCGTATGGAAGGGCGGCATGTCATTCCACGGAGGCCTGCTCGGGGTGCTGATCGCGATGGCACTGTTCGCACGCTCGAGGCGCCGGCAGTTTCTCGAAATCACCGATCTGATCGCGCCTTGCGTGCCGACTGGCATCGCGGCCGTTCGCATCGGCAACTTCATCAATGGCGAACTGTGGGGCAGGATGGCGAGCCCATCGCTGCCGTGGGCCATGGTGTTTCCCCAATCGGGCACGCTCGAGCCCCGCCATCCCTCGCCGATCTACCAGGCACTCGGCGAGGGCCTGCTGCTGTTCGTGATTCTCTGGCTGTACGCTCGCAAGCCGCGGCCGCTCGGAGCGGTGTCGGGCATGTTTCTCATCGGCTACGGCGTGCTGCGATTCATCGCCGAGTATTTTCGCGAGCCGGACAACTTCCTCGGCCTGCTCGCCCTCGGTATGAGCATGGGCCAATGGCTGTGCGTGCCCATGGTCCTTGCCGGCATCGGCCTGCTCGCGTGGTCTGGCCGCCGGCGTGCCGGTGAGGTCCGATAGCATCGCGTCCCATGCGACAGATTTTCTTCGACACCGAAACCACCGGCCTGAGCCCCGAATCCGGCGACCGCATCGTCGAAATCGGCTGCGTGGAGATGGTGAACCGGCGGCTGACCGGAAACAACAAGCACTTCTATCTCAATCCTGAGCGCAAGAACAGCGAGGACGCGGTGAAGGTCCACGGCCTGACCGACGAGTTCCTGGCCGGCAAGCCCGTGTTCGCCGCCATTGCCGACGAACTGCTGGAGTATCTGAAGGGCGCCGACGTCGTGATTCACAACGCGGCCTTCGACGTTGGCTTTTTGAACGAGGAGTTGCGTCGCCTGGCGCGCCCGTCGTTCGACACCATCGCAGGCAAGATCACGGACAGCCTTCTGATGGCGCGCGAGATGTTCCCCGGCAAGTCCAACTCGCTGGACGCCTTGTGCCGTCGTCTCGAGGTCGACAACTCCAATCGGACGCTGCACGGCGCCCTGCTCGACGCCGGCCTTCTGGCAGAGGTGTACATCAACATGACGCGCGGCCAGGAGTCGTTCGTCATCGAGAGCGAGGAATCAGCGCACTCCATCATTACCATCGAAACCATCGACCTCACGCAGTTCACGCTGCCGGTGCTTCTGGCAACCGAAACGGAGGTGGTGTCGCACGAGGCGCTGCTGAAGGACCTGGACAAGGCATGCGGCGGGCAGGCGGTCTGGCGCGCCTTGCCCTAAGACCTGCCCTAAGGCCCTCTCGCCGCTTGTGCCATAATCCAAAGCTCACCCGATCAAAGTCGGGCGGTTAACTCAGCGGTAGAGTGCCACCTTCACACGGTGGAAGTCGCAGGTTCGATCCCTGCACCGCCCACCATCTCCACTGTCAATCGGCGAGTCGCTCATGCAGCTCTCCGAGCTTGGAGAGGGCTTCGCGCTGTGGCCCCACCATCACATGAGCGTAGCGCTCGGTCGTTTTCACCGACGTGTGCCCCAGGATCTCCCTGACGACGTGCATTGGCACACTGATGCCCGAGCAGGATCGTTGCGCAAGAGTGCCGCAGATGTGCCGCAGATCGTAACGAAACTCGGCACGTTCCAACAGGCAGCGGTAGGGCCCGACCGGACCGAAGCTGCGGAAGCTCTTACCCTTGTAGAACTGCATCTGGGGAATCTGGACGTCGTATGCCGAGTAATGGTTGACGATGACCGGCCCCGCGTCCCACCGCGGGCATCTCTGCAAGCGTGCTGCAGGACTGGCGCCAATTTGGCGGCACGTTTCGTGCAGATCAATCCGCGCAGCACTGCCCTGCATCCCATCGGAGCGGGCCTGGCCGCCGAAGACATCTCTGGCGCGCTGATGTGTAGGCTGGATGGCCGTCGTGCGACTTGACCGCTTCGTGCCTGCACGACGGCCCCATCGAGAACGGTGAACTGGACTTGAGAGAGACATTCGGACTGTTCACCGCTTGACTGGCGCTCCCCAGGTTCGGCAGATGAGACGCGAGCGACCGCATTGCGGCAACCAGAACGAATCTGCGAATCTCGAAGATTGGCATAGCGACCCCAAGCAGCCGGTCGAGGGGGCGGGATTGACTGCCCAAAAGCCGGCGTCCGAGTCATCTGCGGCGGAAACTCAGCTGTCGACCACGCTGCAGTCGTTCGCATCCCAGATTGAACGCCGGGAGGCGAGTGTTCACGGCGAGCCTGACTCTTGATTCGAGTGGCGAAACAGGCTTCCAATGGCGAGGCGACGTCTTCCTCGGGCAGCCGTTGCTCGACGAGATCGTTCGCGTGAAAGGAAAGCCGTCATGAAGCGCCGAACCTTGATCGCCACCGTCCTCACGGCGCCCCTGGCGGGTTGCGCCAGCCCAGAGTTGCCAGGCACAGTTGATGGCCCCAGCCCCTCGAGGGCGCAAATCACGGTGCTCTACGACGCATTCGGTCGCGATCCGAGGCTGCAAAAGGACTGGGGCTACGCTGCATTGGTCGAGATCGGCGGCAAGCGCATCCTGTTCGATACCGGCAACAACGCCGAGGTGCTGGCGAAGAACGCAGCGGCGAAGAATGTCGACCTGTCGAGACTCGATTTCGTGGTGATGTCGCATCGACACGGCGATCATATGGGAGGCATGAGCTACCTGCTCAGCGTGAATCCGAAGGTCAGCATCTACGCGCCCAAGGAGGGCTTTGGTGTATATGGCGCGGATCTACCGAGCACGTTCTATCGCAAGGAGGATTCGCTCCCGCCCGAGCAACGCTACTTCGATGGCAAGCCGCCCGAAGTGATGCGTTTCGGTAGCGCCTGGCCGCAGGCCAACATCATCCTGGTCGACAAGTCCACCGTAGTCGTGCCGGGGATACACCTAATCTCGCTGGTGTCCGATAAGCCAGGAACACTCGAGCTG
>DASTGE010000310.1:0-6042 GCA_035719405.1 Burkholderiaceae bacterium | reverse complement strand
CTCAGATCCGGCCAGCGACAGCACGTCGTGGCCGAGCCGGTCTGTCAAGGTCTTGACGTCGGCGGCGAGTTGGCGCGCCTTCGCCTCGGCCTGACGGGCCCGGCCCAATCGGGCCGACAGCTTGCGGCCGGCGTTGTCGATCTTGGCGTATGCAATTTTGTTGCCATAACCCGTCACGAGAATCAGCATGAGGCTGAGGTGACAGCTACCGCGATCAAAAATCGATGGGAGGAATGCCTAACCTCGGTCTGTAAAACCTTCGCCAGGGTAAAGACCGCGGTCGTCACGGTGCCTGATGAAGGATGTCGACGGGATCGTCAAGCTGATGTTGTTCCGATTGGCGCAAGCGTTGGCTCCCCCGAATGCCTCCCCTGCGAAATCTGGAGCCCCATGCGCTGAACGGGTGTGTAGACACTATCACCAGCGGAAAGGTGACCACTCATGGGAGCACACGTTTCACGGAGCGTGGCATTTTGCGAGGCGTATCGCGGCGGGACACCCTCGGCAACACCCATCGGCCACCCGGCATCCCATAAACGGTCACCTTCAGCACGGCAGATCAACAATGTAGCGATAGAGAGGACACGTAGTGTCCGTAAGGTCTAGCACTGCAATGCTAGACCTTAGTTGGAGGAGCGAGCTACTTAGCTTGGCTATGCAACCGGGCTCCCACAAACGGACACCCATCGTGCATCCCAGAAACAGTAACCTTAGCCCGGTAAGGCGGGGGATGCGCTTGTTCACTTCCCAATCTCCCATTAACAGTCACCTAACACCCAAATCCAGTGACCCAAGTTCCCATTGCTGGTGACCCATCACCCAGATCCAGACACCTGCCGGCCCATGACTGGCCACCTGCCAGCCCATGACCGGTCACCCACCGTATGCTAAGTCTTTGTCACGTTTATATTTTTCTGAACCTAAAGGTATTTAAAGGGCTAAAGTGCTAATACAAAGAAGACACAACGAGTAGTCGTTGGACAAGTTCTTCTCGAACGACACCAGCCGTAGCCAGTTCCACGACGCCGCCCAAGGCGGGCCGGAGCTCCCGCGCGCAAGTTGAGCGCGGCGCACTTCGCGTTCATGCGCGCGCTGCTCCTGGTGCAGGCTCACGCTCACCTTGGGAAACGGCTGGCGTGCTGCTGCTGAAAAGGTTACCATCTGACCGATCGCGAGTAACCTATGGCGCGCCGGAGAACTACATCGCAGTCACCTGAAGGACAGATCTCCTTGTTTGCGAGCAAGGAGACGCCGGATGCTTTCCGGAAGGCCGTTCAGATCGTCCACAGCAAGCCCAAGCAGCCGCTCAGTCTCTTGCAGCGGAAGCTCGGAAACGCCTGGGCGAAGCACGCTATCGAGAACAACCCGGACGAGAACGGTTGGTGGGTGTTGAGCATTCGCGACCTTGCCGCCGACGTCGGCTTTGACTCCAACAACCGCCAGTACCTGAAGGAGGCGGCCGAGGCACTGATGCGCATTGTGTTCGAGTGGGACGTAATGTCACCCACCAACAAGCGACCGTGGAAGGCCTCCGTTATGTTTCCCGAGGTCGAGATCCACGCGGACCGTATCCGCTACCAGATCAGCAGCCAGCTACGAGAGCTTATCGTAAAGCCGGAGATCTACGCGCTTATCGACATGAACGTGGTTCGGCGCTTCCGTCGCGCGCCGTCGCTCGCAATTTGGGAGTTTTGCAGCCGTTACGAGAAGATTGGTCAGACGGCCGAGGCCGAGTGGCAAAAGTTTCGGGACATGATCCTGGGCGAGACGGCGGAAGCGGTGACCTACCAGGAGTACAAGTACTTCAAGGCCAAGGTACTCAAACCGGCGATCGCCGAGATCAATGTCGAATCGAACCTGAAGATCGACCTGGTTGAAGCGAAGATGGGAAAACGAGTCACTTCGCTGCGATTCCTAATCGAAAAAAAGGCGGTCGCCGAAGAATTGGTCGATGACGGGCGTGCCATCGAACTCATCGGTGAGCTGGTGCGGCTCGGTGTGATGCAGTCCGAAGCTAGGCGCATCGTCAAAGACCACCCGCCAGATGCCGTGAAGGCAGCGCTTGAATATACGAAGCGTCGGATGGCAGACAAGCGCAGCGACAAGCTGGACAACCCAGCTGCGTACTTCCGCCATGCCCTACAGCATCGATATGCCGCGCCGGCCGAGGAGGCCCAGCAGCACCATCAGCAGGAAAAGACGGTGAGCCCGAAGATAGATCTCCGCGAGGCTTACCTGCAAGAGCAGTTAGTCAACATTGAAGGCTACTTTAAGGAACTCGACTCGGAGGACCAATCGGCGTTGATCGAGCGCTACAACGAGCAGACCATCGGACCATTGAAGCTCACGAAGAAGACGTCTAAGGTGGCAGAGGCGGGATTCCGCCGATGGCTGGTCAAGGACGTGTGGGGCGAGCCGACGTCCGAGGATCTCGTCGACTTCGCGCAACGCATCCTGGCCAGTCAGCAATAGCTTATTGGCAAATTCTGAGGTTCATATCAAAATCGCAGCAGACCTCAGAATTTGAAATGAGCCCATGAATTCGGCCGTACTCGAAGCATCTTCCGCTCAGCGGTTCTCCCTGGAGGCGCTCCTGCAACTCGCAGAGGTTGCCAACCACAGTCTGGACACAGTGCGGTCCGACATGCTGGAACCTCATCCGCGCAAGGTACCGCCGTCTTTCACGGGTGCACAGGTGGCGCGCCTAGCGGGAGTCGAGCCCAAGCAGATGACCTACTTGGCAAAGCGCGGTGACCTACCCTCGGGCACGCACGAGGCGAACGGCGCCAGGCGAATGTTTACCCTTGCCGAGGCGCGGCTGTACGTCAAGAAGCTCTCCAAGATCCCGGCGCGTCCAAACGGCACGCCGGGCGCCACTATCGCCATCGTCAACTTCAAAGGTGGCTCAACCAAGACGACGACCGCATTCAACCTGGCTCAGGGACTGACGTTGCGTGGTCGGCGCGTGCTTATTTGCGACCTGGACCCGCAAGCCTCGTCCACAACGCTAACCGGCCTGCTGCCGGCAGCTGAAGTCATGGAGGAGCAAACAGCTGCCCCGCTCTTCATCCCGCCACTTGCGGAAGCGCCTACCGACTTGCGTTACGCCGTCCAGCAGACATATTGGGACGAGCTCGACATCATCCCCGCAGCGCCAGCGCTATTCAGTGCTGAGATCTTCCTCCCCATCCATTCGCGTGATCCCGACATCGCCTGGTGGGACATGCTGAACCGCGCGATCGAGCCACTCAAGCAAGAGTACGACGTAGTCATTTTCGATACCGCGCCGGCCTTATCGTACTTAGCAGTCAATGCAGTGATTGCGTCGGACGGATTAATCATGCCCGTGCCGCCCGAGACGCTCGACTTCGCATCGTCCGTAGCGTTCTGGAACCTGTTGTCAGAGACGTTGGGGGCACTGGCCAACGGACGCCGCTACCAAAAGGACTTTGCGTTCATGCGGGTCTTGCTGTCCAAGGTGGACTCGAAGCTTGCGTCTAGCTTAGTGAGGGATTGGATCATCAAGACCTACGGCCCATACATGCTGCCCGTCGAGATCCCGAAAAGCCCAGCGGGTTCCCTGAGTGCGGTCAAGTTCGGCACGGTATACGACCTGGGCAAGTACAGCGGGGGTGTTGGCGCCGACACCTACAGCAAGATCCGCGACGCTTTTGACAAGTTCGTGGAAATGATCGATCAGTCGATCCAAGCATCGATCTGGAAAGTGGCTGAAGCATGAGCTTGCGAGACGAATTAAGGGCGAAAAGTCAGAAGGCGGTTGAGCACATGGCTGCCGGCCCGAAGGCAGCTGAGGCGAAGAGCACCGTGACTACGAAGCCCGTGACTGCCGTCGGGGCCGTAGCCTTTATGCAGCCAACCATTGACGCGCTGAACGAACGGGTGAAGGATGCGGAGTCGCGGGTAATGGGCGCTGAGGCGGAAAACGAGGAACTCCGTCGCAAGTTGGAGGCGCAACCAACTGAGGTCGAGCTTGAGCTGCTAGAGGAAAAGCTCGGGCGCAAGCGTCGCCTAACGCCAGACCAGTTCGAGGAGCTCAAGGAGAACCTGCGCAACAACCCGCTGGTTCACCCAGTCGCAGTCAAGCGCTTGATCAGCGGCCGCTTCGAGATCGTGTCCGGTCACAATCGGGTTGACGCGTTCAGGGCTCTTGGTAGACGCACGATTCCCGTAGTCGTGGTGGATATCGAGGAGGAGATCCTGGACCGCACCGCGTTCTACGCGAATTTGCTCCAACCATCCCTTCCCGATTTCGAGAAATACCTCGGCTTCAAGCGCGAGAAAGAGAAGAGCGGCGCGACGCAGAAGGAACTGGCCAGGTTGGCGGGCGTACCGGAGTCCACTGTCTCCATGCTGTTTGCCTTCGAGTCGCTCCCCGACCGGGCCCGCGAACTCATCGAGGACCGGCCCAGCGGAATCGGCATGAATTGCGCGTCCGAACTCTCGAAGCTCTCACGAGACGGGGCTTCGGAACGTGTGGTCGAGGCAGTCGAATTGCTCTTGTCCGGCAAGCTAACGCAGAAGGAGGCAGTTGCGTTTGCAGCTCGCAAGCCGACAACTCAAGCAGTACGTTCCGTAGCCCCAACGCCGGTCAAGATCAAAGCAGGAAGGATTGAGTTCTGCCAGTACGTCGCGCGCGGGTCCACCTTGCGGATCGACTTCAAGGCGGAAGAAGATCGCGCTGAGGCCGAGAAGCGTATTGCAGCGCTTCTAAAGGAACTCGCCCAGCCTTCGAGAGCCGATTCATAGTTTGAATGTGTTATAAATCAACGGCTTATCTTGTTGCACTGTGCCGTTCGTTATGCTTGTGCCGCAACCCTTGCATCGGTTGGCCTCCTCGTGGAGCAGAATGCACAAGACAGGCAGCCAGGTAGGCGAGGGTCACCCGTGGTCTACCCCGAGCAGGCGGCACCAGAGCCTTCGCAGCCAGCTTGGTGGCGGTGCTCCCGGCCGCTCTGTACGGGATGAGAGTGAGATCCCGTTCGGGAAGATTTTCACCTCCTAGTCGCAGTCGACGGTGTGCGTGATCGACTCAAGCTACGCACCTCTTGGAAGCTCGCTGCACGAGGCCTATAGAGCCGTTTACGACACGGCCCGCACGGCGTCGACTCATCTCGCTGCTCCGACGCTTCTGGTCGCCCCCCAGCGCTGCGCGTGAAGCGAATCGACTCATTTCCCGTCTTGAGGATGTGAGGATGTGCAGTGATGCGTGGTGGCCGTCCAGCAGCAGTGCCGTGGTCATCTTCGCGTCGTGTACGCTCAGCAGGCGGAACAGCAAGGCCGCCCAGCTTGGCTGACGGGCAGCTTCGCTGCTTATCGAGCACGACTGCGGCCATCCGTAGAAAGCTCGCGGTGATGGGTTCGCCCTTGCCTTGCGCTTTCTCCTGCTCCGAGGCCGTTGGTCAGGTCGACCACCGAGTAGAAGCGTTCACGCCTGCAGCATGAGTCTGCGATCCGCCGATCCACCGAGCCGTCAGTGAGAAGTCGAAGTCGAAGGCCGCGAGGTCGCCATGCACCCGGAAAATTTTCGCCGCCCGCATCTTGTGGTGCACCGAGCGGATCCCGCGATAAGGTGTCTCCGCCCCGAACCGGTGTTCAATCAACCAGCGCGAGGAGTTCGCTGCCAAGGTGCTGCCTTGCTCGACCGAGACCGGGTTATGCGCCGGCCCTGGGCGGACGCAGCTGCTTCAGTTCTGCGATGCGGTCACGCATAGTCGCACGCCGCGCGTCGTAGCGCGCCGTGTTCGCCGGACGTAGCGTGTTAGCTATTTAGCTGTAGCCGCTTGTTCACGATCTGCGGCCTCGGTGTTGCCTTCAATCGCGCCAGCACGTTACGACGGGGTCCAAGTCCTAGCAAGGCGTGCCGCAACTGCGGTTACGCAGCCCGGTCCCGGCATCACCTTCTAGCAGGGGCATGTAGTGGCTGCCAGCAGGTCGGAGTCAACATCGCGTTTGGCCGTCAAAATAGGTGACCTCTTATGGGAGTACGCTCGGTCCCAGCTGGATTGGCTATTTATGCTGACC
>DASTGE010000309.1:0-4004 GCA_035719405.1 Burkholderiaceae bacterium | reverse complement strand
GACCCGCGTCCGGCGAGACCTGTACCGTTGATATCTCTTGGGTCATGAGTGAAACGGACCAAGAGAGAAGAAGCAATCCTTTGGCGTTAGCATTCGCTCCAGCAGTCCCCGAAGGTCCGGGGACGTCCGAGTGTTCGGAAGTGGGAGCCGACGAAGAAAATGACGACACAGGACGAGATCGAACCCGACGAGGTCGACGTTCGTGCACTCCCGCGCGAGCCGCTGGACCTCATCCCTGGGTTTCGCGATCGGCTGCTGATGGAACTTGACGCTGCCGGTGTGGCTCCGCGCCGTCGCATCGGCACGCTTTGTCGCATCACCGGCCGCTCCGGTCCAAGCGTTCGACGGTGGATCGACCTTGAAGAGCCGGGGTTGCCGGACCTCGAATCGTTCGCGCGGCTCTGTCAGAGCCTGAAGGTGGACGTGAACTACATCCTCGGACTGACGCCTCTGCGCTTGCCATTGCCCGAACAGAAGGGCGAGTTGGAGGATGGGGACGAGCCGTGGCTGAAGGAAGTGCGTCGGGTTGTGTCAGCGTCTCTCGGCGGCTGTGAGCCCATGGTGATGCGCGGTGACGACATGGCGCCGAAGATCAACGATGGCGACCTGCTGTTCATCGATCGACGCCAGACGATAATCGCGGGTAACGGGATCTACCTGATCGACTACATGGGACGAACCATGGTGCGCATTGTCGAGGACCGCCTCTCAGATGGCATCGTGCTTCGCTGCGCGAACGAACGCTACGCCGATTTGACGATTTCCCCGGCGTCAATTGCATCGTCAGAGTTTCGAATTGCCGGCAAGGTCCTGCAGCGCTTGACCATCACGTCGCTGTAGGCCGAGCATTTTCGCTGTCGGCGTTCAAGGCAAAGCGCGCTTCGACGACAGTTCCGCCACCCGGTCGCGCCGCGATTTCGAGAGTACCGCCTGCGCCACTGGCGCGCTCGCGCATACCGATCACGCCAAAGCCCCGGCGCGTCTCGCTGTCCGCGATTCCTCGCCCGTTGTCAGACACGGACACCTTCAATTCCCCCTTCGCTTCGTCCACATCGAGTGAGACGACCACCCACGAGGCCTGGGCGTGCTTGACGACGTTGGACAACGCTTCCTGAGCAATGCGGTAGACGGTGATGGACAGCTGTGGCGGCACGCGGGGGAAGTCGACAGGACAGCGGAACTCGAAGCGGCACGAGGGGTGAACCTGGTCGTATTCCCGCACCATCCCGGCCAGGGCCGCACGCAGACCGAGCATGTCGAGCACTTCGGGGCGCAGCTGGGTGACGATGCGCCGCGCGCTCTGGTACACCTCGTCAGCGGTGCTTTCGATGCGCATTGCGGTCTCGTTTACCTCGTCGGGCGGCAATGGCTGGCCTGCCCGCGACTTTAGCGACGACGCGAGCAGGCGCACCGCCAACAGCGACGCATTTAGCTGGTCATGGATCTCAGCTGCAATTCGGCGGCGCTCCTCCTCCACCAGCATGTTGCCGTGCGCGATCAGGCGCCGCTTCTCATCGTCGGCGCTGCGAAGCGCGTTCACCGCCTCCTGCAGCTGCGCGGTGCGCTGCGCCACCTGGGCCTCGAGCTCGTGCCGGGAGGCCGCGAGTTCGCGTGCCATCTCGACCATGGCGCCCTGTAACTCGCCCAACTCGCCGTGTCGCCGGTGAGGGAACTGCACGGAGAAGTCGCCACGCTGGATTGCACGAACGGCTCGCATGACAGACGACAGCGGCCGGCGCACCAGCTGCGACAGCGCCACGCCGAGGAGGGCACTCAACATCGCCGCGACGAGCACCATCGCGCCGGCCATCAGCAGCCCGTTGCGCTTCGCGCGCATCAAGGGTTCCGGGGACATGTAGACGCGGGTGTAGCCGGCGAGGGCACCTTCACGAACCCTTGGCCGCGGGTTGCCGATGCCTTGAGGGCTCCCGCTGCCCTCGAACAGGTCCACGTCGATCGCTTGCATCCGGATGGGATGCTCGAACGTGAGGGTCGCACCGCTCGCCGTCGTCCCCGCGGAGGCAAGGAGGTGACGTTGGGGATCCAGGATCTGGATGCCTGCGATCGAGGCATCGGTCGCCAGCAGACGTTGCAGACTGAGTTCGAGTGCGGGCACGTTGCCCGACACCACGCCATAGCGACTGCTCTCAGCCAGTGCCGCTGCCAGCAGGTGACCACGGTCGTCCAGGTCGCGGCGCACCTCGTGCACTCGGGATGCGTAAAGCGAGCCGCTGACCACGAGGAACATCGCGAACGCAGGCACGGTCGCAATGACGATCAGCAAGGCGGTGATGGTCACACCCCGGCGCACCGTCGTCACCTCGTCCTGGTACCCGGCCGCCGACCGAGGTTGCGAACCTCGTCGGTGATCACGATGTTCAGCGATCGCGCCACCTGCTCGTTCACCGCGACGCGCCAATAGATCGGATAGCCCGTCTCGGGGACAGCCCCCGCTTCGATCGCCGGGATCAGTTCCTGGGCTTGCGCCGCGATGTCATCCGCGGACGAGTACGCACTGGCGATCACTCCTGCCCTCACCATGCCCTGCGAGAAACCGACCATGGGCTGACCACGCCGGTACGTCGACTCAAGCACTTCCCGCACGTTGTCGGGCGAGTAGATGACGGGGTCGGGGAGGGCGAGCAGGACATGCGCGTTCGCCAACCGGTTCAGTTCGCGCACGACATTCGCACCCGGAGGGACCATGTGAATCTGAATGTCGAGGTTGGACTCACGGGCAGCATGCTGCAGCCAGGGTTCCAGGTGCGAGGTGGAGGAGGTGATGAGTACACCGACCAGGACGCGCCGCTGGAAGATGGCCGAAATCAGGCGCAGTTGATGCTCCGGTGACGCTTCCGCATAGATGGCGGTGATGCGGCGGGAACTTGTCGAAGGCACTGCGCTGGCCAGCACCTGCCGGTAGCTGTGGCTCGATGTATACAGGGAAAGGATTGCAGCCTTCAACTCCACCTTGAGAGCGCCCTGAAGGGCTGCGGGCCCGACGGTAAGGTAGATCGCGTCCGCTTGGCGCTGCGCCAAGGTGCGAATATCGCCGCTCACCACACCGGGAAGCCGGTTCCTCAGGACATCGAGTGCTTGCCGGGTGACCGGTGAGTCGTCGCCCGTGACAGCCCGGATTTCGAGGCCTGCCGCAACGGCGCGCGACAGCAGCAGAGCCGTTGTTGCGATCCAACTCAGGAGCCTGCGCCGCCCTTCCGATCGAGGTGACATGCCGGCGCAGGACATCGCCATTCAGGTCAGAACGAGATTCGCAGGCTGAGGAATCCCTGAAGACGACTCTTGACGCTGCTCTGGTTCACCGCTTGACTGATGATGTAGGTGGTCGCAGGCGTTTCCAGATGACGCACGCTCAATAGGCCCTCGGCCATGGATGATCCAATTGCCATGCGCCGCGAGACCGTCACGTCCATCCTGCCGTAGCGGGTTTCACCGACGCCGTTCCCCGAGGCGCCGTAGTACGCCAGCGACCACTGCCAGCCGCGATCCAGCGCATGGGATACGCCGACCGAGCCGCTGTGACGGGAGTATTGCGTCCGTTCCCAGAACGTGGTCGCGCCGACATTGTGGAGGTACGCGTAGTGGCGAAATCCGTACCACTGGGCCGAGCCGGCGAAGGATGCCTGCACCTCGGCGCCGCGCAGCGTGGTCGCGTTGCGATTGCTCAAGGGCAACGTCGCGACATTGACCGGCTCGGAGATGAGGTGCCGAAGCCGGTCTTCAAAGACCTTGAGGTCCAGCGACAGGCCCCACTTCGGCTCAGTGAAGAGATAGCCGATCTCCTTGGAGACGGTGTCTTCGTTGCGAAGCTGGCCCAGCGATTGGGCACTTTGATAAAAGCGCAGGGTATACGAGCCGTCCGGGCCCGGCGACGAGGTTCGGGAGGTGTACGTGAACTTGGCGTACTGGTCGACCAGGTCCGGCGTGCGCATTCCTTTGGAGACGGCGGCCCGAACTGTGTGGCCAGGCGCCATGTGGAAATTCAC
>DASTGE010000308.1:0-10050 GCA_035719405.1 Burkholderiaceae bacterium | reverse complement strand
GCTGCTGCCCGTCTCGATCCCTAGAATATTCGGCCTCGTCTGCAGAAGGCCCTGCCGTCGCTCCCATGTCGTCCGGTCTCATTCGCATCCGCGGTGCGCGCCAGCACAACCTGAAAAATATCGACCTCGACGTCCACACCGGCGAGATGACGGTCGTGACCGGTCCTTCCGGGTCAGGCAAGTCGAGCCTCGTGTTCGATACGCTTTATGCGGAGGGACAGCGCCGGTACGTCGAGACCTTCTCGGCCTATGCACGCCAGTTCCTCGATCGCATGGACCGTCCGGCGGTCGACAAGGTCGAGGGGGTGCCGCCGGCCATTGCCATCGACCAGACGAACCCGGTGCGTACGTCCCGTTCCACAGTGGGGACGATGACGGAGCTGAACGACCATCTGAAGCTGTTGTTCGCCCGCGCCGGCGAGCTGTTCGACCGGAAGACAGCCCTGCGCGTGCGGCACGACACGCCGGAGTCCATTCACGCCGATCTCGTCGCACGCGCGACGGCTGCGGGCGATCCGCGCCTGGTTGTGACGTTTCCCGTCGAGCTTCCTGCCGGCGTCACGTTCGAGGAGATCGAGCAGTGGCTCGCCGCGAGCGGGTTCACGCGCGTGCAGGCCGAGCGCGCGATCGGAGATCGCAAGGTGCTCGACGTGGTGGCCGACCGCTTCCGTATGTCCGGCGTGGAGCGGGTTCGCGCGATGGAGGCCATCGAGCTGGCGCTCAAGCGCGGCAGCGGGCGCGTGAACGTCTACGTGCTGCGCGATGGCAGCGCGGGTGCCGATGGCGAGCGTTGGCGCTACTCCACCGGCCTGCACTGCCCTGAGAGCGAGGTGCGCTACGGCGAGCCTCAGCCCTCGCTGTTCTCGTTCAACTCGGCAGTGGGTGCCTGCGAGGTGTGCCGAGGATTCGGACGGGTGATCGGTGTCGACTTCGGATTGGTGATCCCCGACGAACGCAAGACGCTGCGTGCCGGCGCGATCAAGCCGCTGCAGACGCCAGCCTGGAAGGAATGCCAGGACGACCTCATGAAGTACGCGGGAGAGGCCGGCATCCCGCGCGACACCGCGTGGAGTCAACTGACGCCGGGCCAGCGCGCGTGGGTGATTGACGGCTCGCCACACTGGAACGGCGACTGGAACAGGCAGTGGTATGGCGTGCGCCGCTTCTTCGAGTACCTGGAGAGCAAGGCGTACAAGATGCACATCCGCGTGCTTCTGTCGAAGTACCGCAGCTATACGCCTTGCGGCGCGTGCGCAGGGGCACGGCTGAAGCTGGAGGCATTGCTGTGGAGGCTGGGGTCGAAGGAGGATGCAGACGCCGTCCTGCCGCCCGGCGGGAGGTTCATGCCGGTGGGCGTGGACTGGTCACGCGAGCAGTTGGAGGCACTGCCCGGGTTGTGTCTGCATGACCTGATGCAGTTGTCGATCGGGAAGCTGAGGGCATTCTTCGAAAGGGTTCGGGGCGCCGGGGGCGATGGGCAGGTGAGTGGCGCGCTGCAACTGCTCTACGACGAGATCTCGACCCGAGTGAAGTACCTCTGCGACGTGGGCCTGGGCTATCTCACGCTCGACCGGCAGAGCCGTACGCTCTCCGGCGGCGAGGTGCAGCGCATCAACCTCACCACGGCGCTCGGCACCTCGCTGGTCAACACCATGTTCGTCCTCGACGAACCGTCGATCGGCCTGCATCCGCGCGACATGAACCGGATCGTCGAGGCCATGCACCGTCTGCGCGATGCGGGCAACACGCTGGTCGTCGTCGAGCACGATCCCGCCGTGATGCTCGCGGCCGACCGGCTGATCGACATGGGCCCGGGCCCCGGCGAGCGCGGTGGGCAGATCGTGTTCGACGGCACGCCTGACCGCATGCGTCAAGCCGACACGCTGACCGGTGCGTACCTGGGCGGCCGCAAGATCGTCGGCATGGGCGTGCGCCGCTATGTCGGCGCCTCGACCCCGCGTCTCGTCATCGAAGGCGTCCGCGAGCACAACCTGAAGAACCTGGACATCGAGTTCCCGCTGCAGAGGCTGGTGTGCGTGACGGGTGTGTCGGGGTCCGGCAAGAGCACCTTGATGCAGGACGTGCTCTTCCCGGCGTTGTCGCGCCACTTCGGCAAGGCGACGGAATCGCCAGGCGCCTTCGACCGTCTGCTTGGTGCCGACTGGCTCGCCGATGCGGTGTTCGTCGATCAGAGTCCCATCGGCAAGACGGCCCGCTCCAATCCGGCAAGCTACGTCGGTGCTTTCGACGAGATCCGCAAGCTCTTCGCCGAATTGCCTTTGGCGCGCGAGCGCGGCTATGGGGCGGGGATGTTTAGTTTCAACGCGGGCGACGGCCGCTGCCCCACCTGCGGTGGCTCCGGCTTCGAGCATGTGGAAATGCAGTTCCTGTCCGACGTCTACCTGCGCTGCCCGGATTGCGAGGGCTCGCGCTATCGGGCAGAGATTCTCGACGTGAAGCTGGTCCGGGGCGAGCGGGAGTTGAGCATCGCCGCTGTGCTCGATCTCACCGTGACCGAGGCGGCAGGCGCGTTTCGCGACGACGCCAATGTGCTGGCCAAGCTGCAGCCTATCGTTGACGTGGGCCTGGAGTACGTGCGCCTCGGCCAGCCGGTGCCCACGCTCTCCGGTGGGGAAGCGCAGCGCCTGAAGCTCGCCGGCTTCCTTGCTGAAGCGGCGGCCGGCGCGACGAAAAGCCTGCAGCGCCTCGCTCGCAAAGGCACTTTGTTCCTGTTCGATGAGCCGACGACAGGTCTTCACTTCGATGACATCGCCAAGCTGATGCGCGCACTGCGCAAGCTGCTGGAGGCGGGACATTCGCTGATCGTCATCGAGCACAACCTCGACGTGATCCGCTCGGCGGACTGGATCGTCGACCTCGGCCCCGAAGGTGGCGACGGCGGCGGTGAACTGGTGTGCGCGGGCACGCCCGAGGACCTGAGGGGGCACTCCCCGTCTCATACAGGACAGGCGCTGCGGGAGTACGACAGGCTGTTCGCGGCAGACGCATACAGGGCACCGGGAGTCGCCGAGCCAAGGCGCGCTTATGCAGCGGCCGTTGCCGATGCCATTTCCATCGTCAACGCCCGGGAGCACAACCTCAAGTCGATGAGCGTTGACATCCCTCGCGGCAAGTTCACGGTGGTGACTGGTGTCTCAGGCTCGGGCAAGAGCACGCTCGCCTTCGACATCCTCTTCAACGAGGGGCAGCGGCGCTATCTCGAATCCCTCAACGCCTACGCCCGCAGCATCGTTCAGCCGGCAGGACGGCCCGAGGTCGACGCCGTCTACGGCATTCCCCCGACCGTGGCGATCGAGCAGCGTCTGTCGCGCGGCGGCCGAAAGAGCACGGTCGCGACGACCACGGAGGTCTGGCACTTCCTGCGCCTGCTCTACGTCAAGCTTGGCGTTCAGCATTGCGTGCATGACGGAACGCCGGTCATGCCGCAGAGCGCGGAGAGCATTGCAGCGCAGTTGCTGCGTGATCATCGAGGTCAGCATGTCGGCCTGCTTGCGCCGCTGGTCGTGAATCGGAAGGGTGTCTACACCGACATGGCGAAGTGGGCCAAGGGGCGCGGCCACACGCACCTTCGGGTCGATGGCGAGTTCGTCACCGTCGATCCATGGCCCCGCCTTGACCGCTACAGGGAGCACACGCTCGAACTTCCTGTGGGCGACCTCATCGTCTCGCCCGAAAACGAGGTCGAGTTGCGTGCGCTTCTCTCCCGTACCCTGGAGCTGGGCAAGGGCGTGATGCACCTGCTTCATCCGCTCGACGGGCTGGCTGAAGCGATGCATCAAGGCTCGCCAACCGCAGCGCACGGCCGCGTGAAGGTGTTTTCCACCAAACGCGCCTGCCCGACCTGCGGCACCAGCTATCCCGAGCTCGATCCCCGCATGTTCTCGTACAACAGCAAGCATGGCTGGTGCACAGCGTGCGTGGGCACAGGTCTTGCGCTCACGCGCGAGCAGCGCAGGGCCTTCGATGATTCATTGCGCGACGACGACAACCGCGGGCGCGAGCAGAGCTTTCCATCCGAGGAGCCAGAGGTCGAGGGCGTGGCCGACCGGCCGTGCCCCGAATGCAATGGCACGCGGCTCAATCCGGTCTCACGCGCCGTCACCTTCGACGGCCGGCCGATTACCGATGTGGCTGCCGACTCGGTGTCCGTGGTTCGACGCTGGATTGCGTCATTGAACCTGGCCGGCCGCGAGGCGGAGATCGCGCGCGACGTGGTGAGTGAGATTCGCAGCCGGCTGGAGTTTCTGGAGGCTGTGGGCCTGAATTACCTCACGCTGGACCGGGCCGCTCCAACGCTGTCCGGTGGCGAGGCTCAACGAATCCGCCTGGCTGCACAGCTTGGCAGCAATCTGCAGGGCGTGTGCTATGTGCTCGACGAACCGACCATCGGCCTGCATCCACGCGACAACCGGATCCTTCTCGACGCACTCGAGACCTTGAGCGGCAAGGGCAACACTTTGGTGGTTGTCGAGCACGACGAGGACACGATTCGCCGCGCCGATCACATCATCGACATCGGCCCGGGAGCAGGACACCGCGGCGGCCAAGTCGTTGCGCAGGGCCGGGAGCATGATCTGGCGCTTCATCCGGAATCGCTCACCGGCCGCTTCCTCGCGCAACCGCTGAGGCATCCACTCAAGGCGCGACGGCCGGTCGACCATACAGGGCCGGCGCTCGAGCTCGTCGGCGCGTCGCTGCACAACCTGCGCAACATCGACGTGAGAATCCCGCTGCAACGCCTCGTCGCCGTGACCGGCGTTTCGGGGTCGGGCAAGAGCACGCTGGCGCGCGATGTGCTGCTGTCCAACGTGCAGTCGTTGGTGGGCGGCCGGGAGAAGTTCCTGCCGCTGGACGGATGCAAGGCGCTGAAGGGCACGGCGGTGATCGACCGCGTGCTCGAGGTCGACCAGACGCCGATCGGCAAGACGCCGCGCTCGTGCCCGGCCACGTACATCGGCTTCTGGGACGCGATCCGGCGCCTCTTCGCCGAGACCCTCGAGGCCAAGGCCCGCGGCTATGGCCCCGGGCGCTTTTCGTTCAATACGGGCGGGGGGCGCTGCCCGGGCTGTGAAGGGCAGGGCATGCGCACGATCGAGATGAGCTTCCTGCCGGATGTGAAGGTGCCCTGCGACCAGTGCCACGGCCTTCGCTTCAATGCCGAGACTCTGGCGGTCAGTTGGCGCGGAAAGAGCATCGGCGACGTACTGGCGATGGAGGTCGACGAGGCAGTGGAGTTCTTCGCCTCGATGTCCAACATCGCGCATCCGCTGCAACTACTGAAAGACGTGGGACTGGGCTACCTCACGCTGGGCCAGGCTTCTCCCACGCTGTCAGGTGGCGAGGCGCAGCGCATCAAGCTCGTCACCGAACTGAGCAAGGTGCGCGACGACCTGACTCGTCGGGGTCAGCGGCCGCCGCATACCTTCTACGTCCTGGATGAGCCGACCGTGGGCCTTCACATGGCCGATGTCGAGAAGCTGATCCGCGTGTTGCACCGCCTGGTCGATGGTGGCCACTCAGTAGTCGTCATCGAGCACGACCTCGATGTGATTGCCGAGGCCGACTGGGTCATCGACCTTGGGCCTGAGGGCGGTCCGAACGGAGGGTTGGTGGTGGCGGCAGGTACGCCGGAAGAGGTTGTTGCCGCGGGCACGCACACAGGATCCTGCCTCGCGCTGCAACTCGGCCCAAGAGGTACCGCGTTGCTTACTGCAGAGCGTTGATCCCGGGCCACTCCAGCTGCAGCGTTGGCAGATCCTGCTGCATGAGCAGGTGCAGGGCCCGGCACTGCAGTGCGAGCGCGTCGTCGTGGTCCCCGCAACGGCCGAGCACCTCGCTGACTCGCAGCAGAACGTGGACTTCCCAATGAGGGTCAGTCGCTCGCGTGGCCATCGCGCTGGCCTGGTAGCACCGATCGCGGGCTCGCTCGCGGGCAGAATGAGCGCGGCGGGGGCGTTCCTGGTCCTTCAGGAGTTCGGCCTCCCGCACGGCGAGCTCCGCGAGTTCGCACAGCAGGTCCACGCGGAGGTCGACGGAGCCGAGCAGGGATGACCAACCCAATGCTCGCTGCAAATGCCACTGGGCGGCGGGAAAGGCGCCAACGGCGACGTAACAGCGGCCCACCTCCGCTTGTGCCTGGGCGAGCAAGAACGGTTCGGTTCCCTGCTCTGCCTCGTCCAGTGCGCGCATCGCCTCGCACAGGAGCTCGCGGGCGGGTCCGGGTGGCAGCGCGGGCAGCGGCTCGGGGCACTCGGGCGGATCGAAGGCGTGGATTGCTTCCATGCGCGAGATGCTACGGGGCTCCTCTGTGTACTTCTGCCCCTCGACTGAGGTGAGGTCCCGCGACCACAGGGGTACCATCGGGCCACGGCACCTACCATCAAGGTGGATCCGCAGAGGCATGGAGAGGTAGTTCAGCCCAATGAATGACCAGGCATTGACACCGTCTTCGCCGGGCCAACGTCGGCGCGGCCGCAAGACGCGCCGAACCAAAGCGCTGGATGACCTCAAACTTCTCCTCGTGCAGCGTCCGCTGCTCACGCTGGGCTCGCTCATCGCGGTCATCGCCACCCCGATTCTTGTTGCCCGTGCCGGAGCTGCTCCCCTCTGGCCGCAAGGGATGGGCTTCATCGCTGGACTCGTGGGCATCGTCATGCTTGCGTTCGTGTTCCTGATCCGACGGCGCGGAACCCCCGAGCGTCGTGGGGGACTGCTGCTGACCAGCGTTGTACTCATGACGGTTTGCGCGATCATCTATGCGCTCGCCTTCGCGTTCCTCACGTACCGTGTGCCAATCACGCACGAACGGTACGCGCGTGGCCTGAAGTGCACGACGGAAGCACTCACGACCTTCGAGGCGCACTGTCCCTGGTTGAGGATGGACGAGCTGCGAGCCCTCGATTACGACCCGGAACGTACGTGGACAAAAGGCTCCATCGCAGTGGTGGAGGTGAGCATGATGTGGGCCTGGTCCCTGGCCTGGATATCGCTCGCGCTTGCGTCAGGGACGCTTGTGACCGATCAGGTGCGCATTCTCAGGCGGCTGCCTTCGGGGGCACCGTGAGGAGCGAGGTGTCGTGAGCGCTTCTTCAAAAAGTTGAATAACCGCCAGCCAAGCAACGCACCGAGAACGCACGCGTAGATCGACCATTCCGCGAAGTTGTTCTTCGCCGCCCTCATCCAAAAGAAATGCAGCAAGCCGAGCAGGGCGGTCGCGTAAACCAGCCGGTGAAGGGCCTGCCAGCGCGCTGCTCCCATTCCCTTGATCACGCGATTGAACGAGGTCGCGGCCAACGGAAGCATGACCAGAAGCGCGCTGAAACCCACCAGGATGAACGGGCGCTTGGCGATGTCGCGCGCGATCACGTCAAGCTCGAGGCCCTGATCCAACCAGCTGTAGCACAGGAAGTGCAGGCAGCCGTAAAAAAAGGTGAAGAGACCCAGCATTCGCCGGAACCGGGCCAGCGCATGCTGTCCTGTCCACTGGCGCAACGGCGTGATCGCCAGAGTCACGCACAGAAGGCGAAGGGTCCAGTCACCGCTTCGGCGAATGAGGGCTTCGGCAGGGTTCGCTCCCAGCGTGTCCATCACAACGCCGTAGACGAGGTGCGCCAGCGGTAGCAGGCAGAGAGCGAACAGCAGCGGCTTGGCCAAGGGGTGCAGGAGCGCGCGTTTCACGTGACTTGGGTGTGAGGGGAACGAACAAAGTGACCGCAAGGAAACAGTTGTCCTCGCAGCTTCGACGGTAGTGGGATGACGGATTTCAGAAGAACCGCTTCAGATCCATTCCCGCGTACATCCGTCCGACCTGGGCCTCGTACCCATTGAACATGAGCGTCGGGCGGCGCTTCGCGAACAGCCCTCCCGGCTCGCCAATGCGACGCTCGGTCGCCTGGCTCCACCGAGGGTGGTCGACGGTCGGGTTCACGTTCGAATAGAAGCCGTATTCCTGAGGCGCCGCCGTTTCCCAACTCGTCTTCGGTTGCCGTTCCACGAAGCGGATCTTCACGACCGACTTTGCCGACTTGAAGCCGTATTTCCACGGCACCACCACTCGCACCGGTGCGCCGTTCTGGTTCGGCAGCACCTGGCCGTAAAGCCCGAAGCCCAGCAGCGTCAGCGGATGCATGGCCTCGTCGATCCGCAGGCCCTCCGAATACGGCCAGTCCAGCACCCCCGCGCGCAGCCCGGGCATCTGTGCCTTGTCGGCCAGGGTCACGAACTGGACGAACTTCGCGTTGCCAGTCGGCTCCACACGACGGATCAGCTCCGAGAGTGAGTAGCCGACCCACGGGATGACCATCGACCACCCTTCGACGCAGCGCAGCCGGTACACGCGTTCTTCCATCGCCGACAGCTTCAGCAGTTCTTCGATATCGAACACTTTCGGCTTTCTCACCGCGCCTTCGACGGCCACCGTCCACGGTCGTGTTCTTAGCGCATGCGCGCGCTCGGCCGGGTCGCTCTTGTCCGTGCCGAACTCATAGAAGTTGTTGTAGCTGGTGGTGTCTGCCGGCGACGTGGGCTTTTCCATCGTCACGGCACCGGGAATGCCACTCCTAATTGCGGAGATCTTTGCCAGGGCAGGTGTCTCGGCCATCGCGTCCATCGCGCACCAGCTTCCCAGGGCCGAAGCCATGAACGCTCTCAGCAGCGCTCGGCGCTGCTCGTACACCTCACGCGGTGTGATCTCTGACGCCCGGGAATGGACAAAGGCGCGGTCGGGAAGGAAGTGCATCACAGCGCTCCTGTTTGAAGGGATTGCGGGTTCGTCGGATTCGACGCCGCAACCTTACGGGCAGTTCCGCCGCTTCAACGGATCGTGCTGTGCACTGTCGGTGACGCTCTCAGTAGAACTCACCCGGCCTGGATTCCTCGCCCAGCTCACGCAGCGAGTGCAGCGTGATCTTTTCGCGGAAGCTCTTGCGCAGCAGAAGCTTCGCCTGCGCGCGGGGCGGCAGATCGGTGATGTTGATCACGTTCTTGATGATCAGTACGTCGATCACGTCCTCGAGAACGCGAACGAAATCGGCGTCCAATCGGTCGAATTCTTCATTGAGCATGAGGTCACTATAGCCCCCACACATTACAGTTCGCTACAGCTCGCCGTAGGAATGCAGGCCGCTGAGGAACATGTTCACACCCAGGAATGCGAAGGACGTGACGATCAATCCGGCAAGCGCCCACCATGCAGCGACGGCACCCCGCAGCCCCTTCATCAGCCGCATGTGCAGCCAGGCCGCGTAGTTCAGCCATACGATCAGCGCCCACGTTTCCTTCGGGTCCCAGCTCCAATAGCCGCCCCATGCCTCCGCTGCCCAGAAGGCGCCGAGGATGGTGGCGACGGTGAAGAACGCGAAGCCGACGGCGATGGCCTTGTACATGAGGTCGTCCATCACCTCGGGGGCCGGTGTACCGAGGTTGATGGGCTTGCGCAGCGCGACCGCGACGGCCATGAAAAGAACGAGGCCAGCGAGCATCCGCAATGCCTTGGATACTGCCTCGCCCCCGGCTGAAGCGGGACCAGACATGACCAGGAAGGCCAGCAGCGGCAGCACGCCGATCAAGACAGGCACGCCGACCAGACCGATCCACAGCTGGCGTGCGGACGCGTGCTTCAGCAGGTACGCCAGCGCCACCATCGCCGATAACGCGAAAGTGCCGTATCCGACGAAGTTGGCCGGCACGTGCAGCTTCATCCACCAGCTCTGAAGGGCGGGCACCAGCGGCTGGATCGCCGATGCTTCGCGCACCATCGTGTACCAAAGCAGAAAGCCGACCGCGGCGCTGACCACCAGCATGACAAACGCCCCGAGGGCTCGGGTGTGATAGTGCTGCTCGAAGTAAAGGTAAAAGGTCGTCGTCAGCCAGCAGAAGAGCACGAACACTTCGTACAGGTTGCTGACAGGGATGTGGCCGATATCCGGTCACCACTCCGGACCTGGATGAGGGGGAACTGTACGTCCGCGCTCTGGCAAACCTGGGCAAGGACTTCCCGGCGCAGATGGTGATCACGCCGCTGGAGGGCCA
>DASTGE010000307.1:0-4180 GCA_035719405.1 Burkholderiaceae bacterium | reverse complement strand
GCCACGATGGTACCCACCGAACGCTGCAGCATCGACAGGTCGTTGCCCTCGAGCCTGGACTCGAGCTTGTGCTGCAACCGTTCGGCCGAGAGCTGAATCGGCGTGAGCGGGTTCTTGATCTCGTGGGCCAACCTCCGCGCGACCTCACTCCAGGCCGCTGAACGCTGCGCCGACACCACCTCCGTGATGTCATCGAACACCATCAGCCTCGCCTCGTGTGGCAGCGTCGCACCACGCACCAGCAAAGTGAGCGTGTCGGACTCTCCTCCGAAAGGCGCGTTGCCCGCGCCTCTTTTCAGCTCGAAAGACTCCTGCCAATGATCGCGTTCACCGGCCTCCGGGCTGGTGCCATGAAGCTCGAAGCGTTGCCACACGGCGTTGGCGAACTCCTGCAATCTGGGCACCTCGTCGAGACGGCGACCTCGAAATGCCGATAGCGGTTGCTTGAGGATTCGGGTGGCACCCGGGTTGACCGTCTCGATGCGACGCTCGCGATCGAACACGATCACGCCGGCGGTGAGGTTATCGAGGATGGTCTGCAGGTGCGTGTGGGCCTGCTCGAGCTGGCTCACACCCCGCTGCACCTGCTCGCGCGCCTCAGCCAGCTGTCCGGTCATCTCGGCGAAGGTGCGCGTAAGACCACCGAGTTCGTCGCGGGATGCATATACCGGCTTCGCGGTCAGGTCACCTTCCGCCACCTGCCTCATGCCCTGTGCGAGCAGGAGCAGTGGGCGGGCAAGCTGGTGTCCCAGGGTCGCGGCCAGCAGCACCGCGCCGAATACGGCGAGGATCAGCACCAGGGTCAGGGTACCGACGTACATCTTGCGCAGTCCGTCGCGCGCAAGCGCGCGCTGCTGGTACTCGCGGTAGGCCGACTGCACCGCCAGGGCATTGCTCGCGAGCTGGGCTGGGACCGGCTGAACGACCATCAACAGCCGCTCCTCGCTGCGCAACCTGAGGTCGGCGCTCGGCACGAGGGCCAGCGCGCGCACCCGCACATGGGCCACTGCCCCGGAGGTCGCCTCGTCGTCGAGACCTTCGAGCTGGCTGACAATGCCGGCACTGCGAGCCTGCCGCAGCAGCTGCCCGGCAGGCCGGTCGGGCGTGAACTGCGTGGCGCCACCGCCCGCGGAGGCGATCACCTGCCCGGTGAAATTGAGCAGGGCGACGTCGCGGGCGCCGATTTGTTCACGCAACCGCTCCAGTGCCAGCGGCTGCAGCCCGGGGTTCTCGCCCAGCCGTTCAGCCGCCAGCCGCGTCTTCGTCGCCACGTCGTTGACCAGCGTATCCAGCGTGCTGCGGCCAAGCGTGAGGCCGGCATTGAGCGCGCCTTCGACCTGCACGTCGAACCAGGCCTCGATGCTCCGCGTGACGAACTGGTAGGAGGCGGTGTAGATGAGGACACCGGGCAGCACGCCTACGAGCGCGAAAATGGCCGCGAGCTTGAACAGCAGGCGACTGCCGAACTTGCCCGCCTTGAGCCGCACGGCCAACCGTACTGCTGCACCCGCGATCACGACGATCAGCAGCCCGGCAATGGTCACGTTGAGCCAGAACAGCCAGACGAAGTTGCGCTCGTAAAAGCCGCGACTGCGCGTCGCCAGCGACAGCAGGAAGGCCAGCACCAGCCCCGCCCCGGTGACGGCCACGAGCGCGACGACCCAGGCCCATCGCGTAGAGGATTTCACCGGCACACCTCCATCTGCGGACCGGGCCGTGGCATCCAAGAGGAGCAGATCCTCATTCGACCCTCACCGTTCGCTCGATGCCCAGTGCCCACTCGGCCTGCCCACCGATGCCGAACTGCATCGGCCGAGGCATTTGCGAGGTGTCGAGCTGATAGCTGAACTCCACGTAGTACTGCTCGTCGTTGCCCATCTGCGCGGCGTCGGTGATCTTCCAATTCGACGCGCTGGACAGCGCCGCGAGCGCTTCCGACAGAGTCGCATAACTTTGCCCCAACCCGGCCAGGGTGACGCGCCAGTTGTCGGTCAAGGGCTGGTACGACAGCCGCCAGCTTCGCGTGGCACGCGCGATGCGCGCGTCGCTCCAATACCAGCGATGACGGTACACCGATGCCTGTGCCACGAAATAGAGCGGGATCCCGCGGTGTACGGCGTCGTCGACCGGCTTGGGGAGCTGGATGCGCACGTTGAAGTCGAGCGCCAGGCCCGTTTCCTCCCGCTGCACTCGCAACCCTGCCAGTTCGATACCCTGCGCGCGTGCGGCCAGGCATGCGGCTGGCAACAGGGCGAACACGCACAGCACAGCCGCTGCCAGCCGCCGCATCGGGCGGGGCCTCTGGAGCCGGCGGGCCGTCACGATGCGCAGGATGGTGGGGATCAACGCGATGACGAAGAAGGCTTGTGGATGAGGGCGTAATAGAAGCCGTCGTGCACGGGTGCCGCGGCTGGCGGTGCACCCGGACTCGCCGGATTGTCCGCGAGCGGCAGCAGCTGACCGGGAGACTGAGGATCGAGCCGGGGTTGCTCGGCCTCATGCCGTTGCAAAAAAGCGTCGATCTGAGCCACGCCTTCGGTCTTGAAGAGCGAGCAGGTGACGTACAGCAATTTCCCGCCTGGTTTGAGCAGCGGCCACAACGCCTCCAGCATCTCGCACTGAATGGCCGCCAGCGCTGCGATATCGCCGGGCCGGCGCAGCCAGCGGACGTCCGGATGCCGGCGCACGATCCCGGAAGCCGTGCAGGGCGCATCCAGCAGGATCGCATCGAACGCCCGCCCATCCCACCACGCCCGAACGTCGCGCGCGTCGGCCGCTTTGAGCTCCGCATGCAGATCCAGGCGATTGAGGGTTTCCTGCACGCGCTGCAGGCGCAACGCATCGACGTCGAGCGCGAGCAAGTCGAGGTCGGCGAGTTCGAGCAGGTGCGTGGTCTTCCCGCCGGGTGCGGCGCAGGCATCGAGCACGCGCGCCGCTGGAGGAAGGCGCAGGGGCGGAAGGTCGTCAGCGGCTCCCCGCTCGAACGGGAATGCGTGCGCCGGGTCGGACGAGTGCAGCCGCGACGCCGGCACGTGGTCACACAGCAGCAGTGGCGCGGCGAGCTGTGCCCCGGCGTCCTGTACAGACACCTCGCCCTCCCCGAAGCCCGGGAGCAGCGAGACAGGACAGGGCTGTTCGAGCATGACTGCCCCCGCCCCCAGCGCCACTGCTGCGCGGCCCTGCGCGGCAAGCCGCTGCACATAGGCCTGCGCCGTCCCACGCCTGGCGTTGACCCGCAAGGTCATCGGCGGTCGCCGGTTGTTCGCCTGCAGCAGCGCCTGCCACTGCACCGGCCAGTCCTGGCGCACCCGCTCGACCCACCACGACGGATGGTTGTAGGCCGCCAATGGCTTGACCATGGCCTTCGCCACCAGAGCGTCGCGCTCACGGACGAAACGGCGCAGCACGGCGTTGAGGAAACCGGCTGCTGCCGGCGTGCGAGTGCGCGCCGCGGCCACTGCCTGGTCGACGAGCGTGTGCTCGGGGTAGGGTGGTCGCTCCACGCCGGGCACGGGCCACAGCAGGGCCAGCGCGGTGGTGAGCAGGGCGTCGACGTTCGGCGCCGGCTTTCTCGGCGCCAGCATCTCACGCACGACCTGCCCACCGCCGAGCCAGCGCAGCGCATGAAAACTGAGCGCCTGGGTTCCCGCGCGCGCCGGGGGCGGGACGCGTGCGAGCGCATCAGTGAGCGACGCGCCGCCGCGTACAGCCTGAACGGCATCGGCGGCGTGGACGAGCAGGTGCGCGAGCGGCAGGGACGGGTTCACCCTCGGCAGTCTATCCGGCGGATTCCGCTGATCGCCGGAGAGAAGCAGCGGCGGGGGCAACACCTCAAGCCTGCCCTGCCTCTGTGCGTATTCGGCGCCCCGCCCCTCGGGTTGCGGCGCGGAAGCGACAATGTGAAGCAGCCCCCCACCACAACACCGTGACGCCGATGGCCGAAGACATCCCCCGTATGCCGCTCATCCGCGACGAGGGCGACCTTGCGCGCCTGCCCGCCTCGCAGCGCATCCGCTATCGGCTCATGGGTGCCGACTGCCGCTATCACGCCAACGACAACATCTCGGCGTTCGTCCAGCCGGGCGAGCTGGAGGAGTTGAAGGCGGAGGTCGAGGCGCACATGAAGAGCGTGCTCGAAGCGCTCGTGATCGACACCGAAAGCGACCACAACACCAACGAC
>DASTGE010000306.1:0-5280 GCA_035719405.1 Burkholderiaceae bacterium | reverse complement strand
CGAGGTACAGCGCCTGCAAGATGTAGTTGAACACCGCATACAGCGTCACCTTCGGCTTGGGGCCACGCCGGCCCTCGGTCAGGAAGGGGCAGACAAATTCGTCGAACTGCTCGACGCTCAGACTCGTCGGAATCCCGCACCATTGCTTGCTTTTCGCCATCCCATGGGCCAAAGCAACTGGATTCTGGTCGACTCACGCTCAGGCTCGAAAATCCAGCATTGGCGCGGCCTCCAGCCCGATTCGCCAAGCACTCGAAACCCGCAACCAGTTGCCACGGTGTTCGCTGTGGTGGTAACGCTCGCCGAGTTCCAAGGCCACCCAGCGCTCGAAATCCTGCAGCGTCAGGCTGGCTGTCTTCTCCGGCTTTCGGGCCTTGCGCCCGCGAGGAGAGTTTCCCGTAGCGCCTGGCAAGCCCTTGACTCGCTCCATGAGCGTACGGTTCAGCCGCTCGATGTGCCCGCCATAGTGAGGCCGACCCACAGGTCGATACTCGAGCTCGATGCCGTACTGTGCGCAGCCCGTGCGGAGCGCGCGGCTTCTGAACTCGGCAGCGTTGTCCAAGTGCAGCAGTTGGGGAATGCCGAACATTGGCCAATCGATTTGCAGTCCCAGGTGCTCCAGCCAGGCCTGCTTGGGCTGCACGATCCGGCTGACCAGCAGCGCCACCGTGGCCGCGCTCGGGCGTTCCATCCCCAGGAAGAAGGCAGGGACGGTGCGGGTGGCCAAGTCAATGGCCAGGGTGATCCAGGGACGCCCGATCACCTTCCGAGTGAAGCGATCCACCACGAGGACGTCGGCCTGCGTGTGGTCGATTTGCACGATCTCCAGCGGCCAAGTGGCACCGAAGCTGCCGGGTGCGACGGCCGCCTCGGGGCGTGACGCCAGGAGCGTAAGCTCCGCTTGCCGGTGGGCTTCGACCCGCCGCTGCACCGTGTTCCGCGAGGGTGGCTTCAAGCCCAACTTGTCACAGCGCTGTCGGATCTCCATGTGCGCTTCCAGAAGCGGGTGTGCCCGGTGGCGCTGACTCGCCATCCATCGCTCGACAACGTCGGAGACGATCGCCTCCACTTCGGGCGCCAGACGCAGAGGATCGCCTCTGCGGCCACCACGGTCAGCGACTAGCGAGGAGGTGCGTGGGTCGCGCAGGAAACGAGCTCGCATTCGATAGACGGTGGTCCAGTGGACGCCGAGTAGCTGGCCTGCGCGCACCGCCTGCTCTCGACTCAGCGGGCCACTTCCGAGCGGGCGCAATACACGGGCGATCTCGATCTCTCGCTTCGTGACGGCGCCAGGATCTTCCAAGGAGCTCTCCTGCGTTTAACGACGCGCTAGCATCGTTCATGGAACTTGAAAACCCAATAGCGTAGTTTGTTGAAAGGCAGGAGGCGGGCTGTTGCCGGAATCTGACGCCGCATCAACTGACAAAAGTTGAAAATATGCAGCGAATTCAATGACTTCGGTCAAATCTCGCTAGCAACGTTTGCGGAATTTGGCTAGCGAGGTTCGTGGAACTCAACAGCGAGTTCTTCGAGTACCTTGACAACAACAAGGGCACGCTCTTGAACTACGGCAAGCGGCATCGCGAGGGAAAGCCGATCTCGACGGCGATGGCCGAGTCCGCGGTCAACCAGGTGATCAACGCGCGGATGTGCAAGCGTCAGCAGATGCGGTGGTCGCCGCGGGGCGCGCACCTGATGGCGCAAGTACGATGCGCGGTGATCAATGGCGACCTCGCCGTCCGGCTTCGCAGATGGCCGCCACCACCGTCAAAGGCCGAGGCACCAATTCACCCCGCACTAATGGAAGCCCCGATCGTATAGACCCCACGGTTCTTTCCACTCCCGAGGCCCAATCCCAACTCGAAGATGCCATCGCATGACCAAAAGTATCAACCGCCCTCGCTCCCCGGCGCGCATCGAATACCTGAAAGTCCAAAACTTCCGTGCTTTGCGCGAACTGGAGTTCAAAGAACTCACGCCGCTTACCGTGCTGCTCGGTCCCAACGGCAGCGGCAAGTCCACCGTGTTCGATGTGTTTGCCTTTCTGGCCGAGTGCTTCGAACTCGGGTTGCGCCGGGCCTGGGACAAGCGCGGACGTGCCAAGGAGCTCAAGACGCGGGGAGGCGATGGCCCGGTGACCATCGAAATCAAGTATCGCGAGGCGGGCTTCCCCCTCATCACCTACCACCTGGCGGTGGACGAGCGGCCGGGAGGGCCCGTCGTCGTTGAAGAGTGGTTGCAGTGGCGCCGCAAGCAAAGCGGCAAGCCCTTCAGATTCCTCGACTACCGTGAGGGACGGGGGCGTGCCATCAGCGGCGAGCAGCCCGACGAGCAAGACCACCGCGTCGAGACGCCGCTAAAGTCTCCCGACCTGCTGGCCGTCAATGCGCTGGGCCAGTTCGCCGAGCATCCGCGCGTGGCGGCGCTGCGCGATTTCATCACCGGCTGGTATGTGTCCTACCTGTCGGCCGACAGCGCGCGCGGGCAACCGGAAGCTGGACCGCAGGAGCGCTTAACCCGCACCGGCGACAACGTCGCCAACGTCATCCAGTACTTGGCCGAGCAACATCCCGAGCGGCTCGAGCACATCTTCGAGGTGCTGCGCCGCCGCGTGCCACGCATCGAACGCGTGTTGGCAGAGACGATGCCCGACGGCCGCCTGCTGCTGCAAATCAAGGACGCGCCGTTCAGCCACCCGGTACTCGCGCGCTTCGCTTCTGACGGCACGCTGAAGATGCTGGCCTACCTGATGTTGCTCTACGACCCGGTGCCCCCGCCCTTCATCGGAATCGAGGAGCCGGAGAACTACCTACATCCGCGCCTGCTGCCAGAGCTGGCCGAGGAGTGCCGTGCCGCTGTCACGGCGACGCAACTCCTCATCACGACCCATTCGCCGTTTTTTCTCAACGGCTTGCGGCCGCAGGAGGTGCGCGTGCTGTGGCGTGACGACCATGGCTACACGCAGGCTCGGCGTGCCTGCGACCTGCCCGGCGTGACTGAGTTCGTTGGCCAGGGCGCGCTGCTCGGCCATCTTTGGATGGAAGGGCAACTCGGCGTCGGCGACCCGCTCGTGAATCAGGGCGCGCCCACCCGGCCCCTCGTCGGGGGGCATTGATGATGGCGGCGAATCATCTGGAGCTTCTGGTTGAGGAGCCGTCGATGGAAGCCTTTCTGCGGGGCTTGCTGCCGCGGCTCCTGCCGGCCCACCGGACCTTCGAGGTCCACGCCTTCCAGGGCAAGTCGGACCTCTTGGGCAAGCTAGACGCGCGGCTGAGGGGCTACGCGCAGTGGCTGCCGGCCGATTGGCGGCTGTTCGTCGTAGTGGACCGCGACGACGAAGACTGCGGCGCGCTGAAGCAAAGACTGGAGGACGTCGCAACGAGGGCCGGACTGGTCACGCGCAGCCGGGCCGATGCCGTGCCGTGGCAACTGGTCAACCGTATCGCGATCGAGGAACTGGAGTCCTGGTACTTCGGCGACTGGGACGCGGTGAAGGCCGGGTACCCACGCGTCTCCGCGCACATCCCGCAGCGCCAGGGCCTGCGTGACCCCGATGCCATCGCGGGTGGAACCTGGGAAGCCTTCGAGCGCGTGATGCAGCAGCACGGCTACTTCAAAGGCGGTTTGGCAAAAATTGAAGCGGCGCGCAACATGTCGAGGCACATCGAGCCCGAACGCAACCGGTCGGCAAGCTTCAGAGTCTTTCATGCCGCCTTGATGGAAGCGCTGACATGAAGGCGGTGAGCGAGCACGCTGTCGTAGAGAGGGAGTGGAAAGAACCGTGGGGTCTATGCGATCGATGCTTCCATGAGTGCGGGGTGAATTGATGCCTCGGCCTTTGACTTTGACGGTGTTGGCGGTGTTATGACTCTCGCTTCTTGAGGTCTGCCAGGGCCTGATGTCCCAGGGACTTTTCGGGCGTTCGTGAGAACGCCGCCGGTTTCAGCGCGGGACAGCGCATAGCGAGGATGGGCCGGTACTCCGTTGGTATCGTGAGTCTGCCAAGAACCACGAACAACGAAGACCAGCCCATGAACCGTATTGTCGGGAGTATTGCCAGCCTTGCCGAGCATCTGATCGCGGGAGTGGAAAGAACCATGGGGTACCGGGATGCTAACGAGGCGCGACGCGGCAATAGTCGGCGCGTGGTCGGCCTCGGTGTGCGTCTTGGCAATCGACGAAACAATTCGGCCGACAGGATGGTGACCTTGCGGATCAATCCGGGCTCTTGACAACGGGGCCTGCGGGGCGAATCGTTCGCCGCCGCATCCACACCGGGCGAGGAGGCTTTCCACAGACGCCGAGGGGACCGATTTTCGACGCTGACGCGGGCGACGCACGTGTCAAACGAAGAGAAGTTGGGTCTTCCGCACTTTATGTGACGGCCGCATCGGAGGGGCTTGAGGTCGCCTGATCACGCCCCACGTGGGCAGCATCATGGCGATATTTGTCGACGCGATGGACCGAGTTCTCGCGCGAGTGGGCAAGCGCGTGGTCTGCTGCGACGACCGGGAAGGCACGATCACGGTGGAAGCCCGAAGTACAGTGCGCGCCGCACCGTGCCCCCACTGCCGAAGCTGGAGTCGCCGCCTGCATGGAGCGTATGTCCGTCGCTTGGCCGAGCGCCCCGTGCTCGATCGACAAGTCGTCCTTGAAGTCGAGATGCGCCGCTTCAAGTGCTTGAACGCAGCGTGCCCTCGTCGCACCTTCGCCGAGGACGTCCACGCCTTGGCCGGTCGCCATCAACGTCGAACGCGCTCGCACGCCAGAGCATTGCACGCGATTGGCCAAGCCCTTGGCGGAGAGGCTGCGGCTCGGCTCGCCACATCGTTGGGTTTGCACGCGAGCGCTGACACCATGCTGCGCGAGCTGCGCCGCGCTTCAGAGCGCAAGCGGCCCGCGCCTCGAGTCGTTGGCATCGACGACTGGGCGATCAGGCGCGGACACCACTACGGGACCATCGTCGTCGATTTGGAGCGCCGCGAGCCGATTGCGTTATTCCCAGGCCGGGAGGCGACCGCCGTGACGGAGTGGCTGCGTGAGCACCCTTCCATCCGGATCGTCGCCAGGGACCGCGCCGGTGCGTATTCGGAGGCCGTGCAGACCGCGCTGCCAACGGCGCGGCAAGTCTCTGATCGGTGGCACCTGCTGTGCAACTTGCGCGACAACGTCGAGAGGATGCTGCACCGTTTGGGGCCGCAACTGCGGCAAGCCGCGCAGCATGTCATTGTGGAGGGCGTGCCACTGGGCCGTCAGGGAATGCCTCGCGGCGCTTCCCTG
>DASTGE010000305.1:0-2295 GCA_035719405.1 Burkholderiaceae bacterium | reverse complement strand
GCAGGGCAATCAGAGCGACCAGCACCCAGGTGGGCCAGCGCATTTACTTGCGGAGGTTGTAGAACGTCGAGAGACCCGGATAGCTGACGGAATCGCCCAGGTCTTCTTCGATGCGCAGCAACTGGTTGTACTTCGCGATGCGATCGGAACGCGACATCGAACCGGTCTTGATCTGGCCCGCGTTGCTGCCGACCGCGATGTCGGCGATGGTCGAGTCCTCGGTCTCGCCGGAGCGGTGCGAGATCACCGCGGTGTAGCCCGCGCGCTTGGCCATCTCGATCGCGGCGAAGGTCTCGGTCAGCGTGCCGATCTGGTTGATCTTGATGAGGATCGAGTTCGCGATGCGCTTGTCGATGCCTTCCTTCAGGATCTTGGTGTTGGTGACGAACAGGTCGTCGCCCACCAGCTGCACGTTCTTGCCCAGGCGCTCGGTGAGGTGCGCCCAGCCTTCCCAGTCGCCCTCGGCCATGCCGTCCTCGATGCTGATGATCGGGTACTTGTCGCACCAGGTGGCCAGGATGTCGCTCCATTGCGGGGCCGACAGCCTGAGGCCGCCTTCGCCTTCCAGCACATACTGGCCGTCTTTATAGAATTCGCTCGCCGCACAGTCGAGTCCGATCGCGATCTGCTCGCCCGCGGTGTAGCCCGCCTTGTCGATCGCCTCGAGGATCAGCTGGATGGCCGCCTCGTGATTCTCGACGCTGGGCGCGAAGCCGCCCTCGTCGCCCACCGCCGTGCTCATCCCACGGCCGTCGATGATCTTCTTCAGCGCGTGGAACACCTCCGCACCGTAGCGCAGCGCCTCGCGGAAGGTGGGCGCGCCGAGCGGAATGATCATCAGCTCCTGCAGGTCGAGGTTGTTGTTGGCGTGCGCGCCGCCGTTGATCACGTTCATCATCGGCACCGGCAGCTGCATGCCGCCCATGCCCCCGAAGTAGCGGTACAACGGCAGTCCGCTTTCTTCCGCCGCCGCGCGCGCGACGGCCATCGAGACCGCGAGCGTTGCATTGGCGCCGAGGCGGCTCTTGTTCTCGGTCCCGTCCAGATCAATCAAGGTTCGGTCGAGAAAGGCCTGCTCCGAGGCATCGAGCCCGAGCACGGCCTCGGAGATCTCGGTGTTGACGTGCTCGACCGCTTTCAGCACGCCTTTGCCCAGGTAGCGGCTCTTGTCGCCGTCGCGCAGCTCGATCGCTTCACGTGAGCCGGTGGATGCGCCCGAAGGCACGGCGGCACGGCCCATGGTGCCGCTTTCGAGCAGCACGTCGCACTCGACGGTGGGGTTGCCGCGGCTGTCGAGGATCTCTCGGCCGACGATGTCAACGATCGCACTCACAGTTTGTTCTCCTTGGGCATCAAGTGGGTTCAGTTCACGGCGTCAGCAGGAGAAGTCGTTCTCCAGAAGCGGCTGGCGCTTGACGACGCGGTCAAGCGCCTGCAATTGCTCGAGCAGCAGGCGCATGTGCTTCAGCGGCACGGCATTCGGCCCGTCGCTCAGGGCCTTTGCCGGGTCGGGGTGGGTTTCCATGAAGATGCCCGCGATGCCCACGGCAATGGCGGCACGCGACAGCACCGGCACGAACTCGCGCTGCCCGCCCGAGCTGGTGCCTTGTCCACCGGGCAATTGCACCGAATGAGTGGCATCGAACACGACGGGTGCGCCGGTTTCCCGCATGATCGCGAGGCTGCGCATGTCGGAAACCAGGTTGTTGTAGCCGAAGCTCACGCCCCGCTCGCAGGCCAGGAAGTTGTCTTCGGGCAGGCCCTTTTCGCGGGCGGCCGCACGCGCCTTGTCGATCACATTCTTCATGTCGTGCGGCGCGAGGAACTGGCCCTTCTTGATGTTCACTGGCTTGCCGCATTGCGCGACGGCCCGGATAAAGTCGGTCTGGCGGGACAGGAAAGCGGGTGTCTGCAGCACGTCGACGACGTCTGCGACTTCACGCACCTCGGCCTCGGCGTGGACATCGGTCAGCACCGGAATGCCGATCTGCCGCCGCACGTCAGCGAGGATTTTCAGACCCTGTTCCATGCCGGGCCCGCGATACGAGCCGCCCGAGGAGCGGTTGGCCTTGTCGTAACTCGACTTGAAGATGAACGGGATGCCCAGCGCCGAGGTGATTTCCTTCAGCCGGCCGGCGACGTCCAACTGCAGCTGCTCGGATTCGACCACGCACGGGCCGGCGATCAGGAAGAACGGCTTGTTCAGGCCGATGTCGAAGCCGCAGAGCTTCATGCCGCAGCCTTTTCGACGGCGCCGGCGAGCTTGTCGCCGCCCGGGTTGTCGGGCGACTTGCC
>DASTGE010000304.1:0-10187 GCA_035719405.1 Burkholderiaceae bacterium | reverse complement strand
CGTGGGCATCGTGATGTCGGGCATCGCTCGTCAGGTCGTCACGCACGGGCAACCGTTGGCCACGCCGTGCGTGCTGCTGTCAGGCGGAGAAACCACCGTGACCCTGCGCGGCAAGGGCCGGGGCGGCCGCAACGTCGAGTTCCTGCTTTCGATGGCTGTCGCGCTGCGTGGCCTGCAGCGCGTGCACGCCATCGCATGCGACACCGATGGCGTCGACGGCGCCGAAGAGATCGCGGGCGCCATCCTCACGCCCGACACCTTCGAGCGTGCGTGGGCTCGCGGCATCAACCCGCGGGCCCGCCTCGACAACAACGACGGCCACGGCTTCTTCCAGGCATTGGGCGATTCGGTCGTCACCGGCCCCACCCTCACCAACGTCAATGATTTCCGGGCTGTCGTGATCGACGGTCCGGCTTCCGGAGATCGATGAATGCAACGTCTGTCCAACGCAAAGATCGTCGCGACGCTCGGCCCTGCGAGCGGCGACTGCGCCACCATCGAAGCACTGGTGCGCGCCGGAGCCGATGTGTTCCGGCTCAACTTCAGCCACGGCACCCAGGCCGACCACCGCCAGCGTCCATGGTCGCGTACACCAGCTCAGGCTCGTCGGCGCTGCGCATCGCCCGCGAACGTCCGCGTGCACCCATTGTCGGCATGACGCCCCGTCGAGACACTGCGCGGCGGCTTGCGCTCGTATGGGGCATTCATCCCGTGCTGTGCCACGACGTGATGAGCATCGACGAGATGACGGAAGTGGCGGTGCAGACTGTCGTGCGGCAGGGCTATGCGAAACAGGGGCAGACCATCGTGATCGCGGCAGGGATGCCCTTCGGCACGCCAGGGACGACGAACTTGCTGCGAATTGCGCAGGTTGGTTGATTGCGATGGCTCGATGCCCGCGTGCCCCCTCGCCTCACTGCGCTCCCCCCTTTCGCGATCAATACAGCAACTGCGCCCCCTCGCGTAATTCCTCGGGCGTCGCAGTCCCGAATCCGAAGAACTCGAGATACGCCGGGATCATCTCAAAGAGCATGTCGGTCCCGACCTGCACCTTGCAGCCCTTGGCCATTGCAGCCTCCAGCAAGGGCGTGAACTCCTGCTTCATGACGACCTCGCCCACCCATGTCGATGGCGCGATCCGGTCCACGTCGAAGGGCAATGGATCTCCGGCGTTCATGCCCAATGGAGTTGCATTGACGATGAGGTCGAAGCCGGCAGGATCATTGGAGCCGACGCCCACACGCAGTGCCGGATGGTGCTTGCGCAGCCGCGCGGCAAGCGACTCTGACGACGCCGGGTGGGTGTCGAAGAGCATCAGCTCGCCCACGCCCGCGCCGGCCAGCGATGCCGCGATGGCGCAGCCGACTCCCCCGTTGCCAGACACCAGCGCACGACGGCCCTTCAACACCAGGCCCTTGCGCTGGATGCCGCGCACGAAGCCCGCGCCGTCGAACTGGTCTCCAAGGAGCGAGCCGTCGCGCCGCAGCAGGATCGCATTGCAGGCGCCCGCGATCTCTGCCGTGGGCGTCACTTCGTCGACCAGGTCCATCGTCGTGACCTTGTGCGGCATCGTCACCAGCGCGCCGTGGAAGTTCGTGAACCTGCGCAGGACCTGCAGCGTCTGCGCATAGTCTTCGGGGCGCACCCCCATCGGCATCACGACCGCATTCACGCCGTGCCGCCCGAACCAGGGGTTGTAGATCATCGGTGCCTTGACGGACTCGATGGGAAAGCCGAGGTGCGCGATGAGCTGCGTCTTGCCGTTGATCATGAAGAGACTCCGCAGTGCCGGGACAGATCGTGTCGCCCGCTCACGCCTTGGCGCGGGACAGTTTCGGGGTGGACATCGCCAGTTGTCGCGCCCTGAGGTACTCGCTCTCGTCCACCGGCACGGCATTCGCCCTGCCGAGGTCCTGCATCCTGATGCGGTACGTCTCACGCGCACTGTAGGCCGCCAGGGCCGCAATGACCGTGACACCGAAGGTGAGCGCACCGACGGTCATCGGGATGTTCGACGCACCCGGAGGCGCGACCGTTGCGAACAGCGCCGGCAGCAAGGCAGTGATGGTGGTGCCGAGGTTCTGTGAGATGGCCATCGCAGAGACGCGGGTGCGCGTGGGGAACAGCTCGGGATAGAAGCTTGGGAAGACCGCGTTGTAGCCCTGGTAGATCACGCCCCACATCAGCAGCGACAGTGCCACCGCCAGCGGCACGTTCTTGATGCTGATGGCGTAGAGGTAGCCGAACGACAGCAGCCCGGACAGCAGCGCACCGACGATGATCGGCGGGCGGCGGCCGATCCTGTCGGAGAGGTTGCCGACGAAGGGAATCACCGCCACCGCGACGATGTTACCGAGGACGGGAATCCAGAGGTACACGTCCTTGTCGAAGCCGATGCCGTAGCTCGCCTGCACCGCATAGGCCGCACCGAAGATCGAGGTCACGACGGGGATGACGTTCATCAGCGCCATGCAGATGACGCGCAGCATGTCAGGCCAGTTCTCGGTAATGGCCTGGACGACCGGCGCCTTCGGCACCTTGCCCTGCGCATCCTCCTCGGCGAAGGCAGGGGTCTCGCTCACCTCCCTGCGGATGATGTAGCCGACCACGATCACGATGAAGCTCAACAGGAACGGAATGCGCCAACCCCAGCTGTTGAAGGCATCCTCCGGCATGTAGCGCGCCAACGGCAGGAACACCGCGGCGGCGAGGATCTGGCCGGCCTGCACGCCTTGCAGCGAGAAGCTGGAGAAGAAGCCGCGCCGGCCGAAGGGCGCATGCTCGAGGATCATCGAACTGGCCCCGGAGATCTCGCCTGCCACCGCGAAGCCCTGGATGAGGCGCAGCAGCACGAGCAGCGTCGGGGCCAGCAGGCCGACCTGGTCGTAGGTCGGCAGCAGGCCCACGCCCATGGTCGAGATGCCCATGAGGAACATGCAGGCGATCAGCACGTTCTTTCGTCCATGCGTGTCGCCCCAGTGGCCGAGCACGAAGGCGCCGATCGGCCTGGCGACATAGCCCACGCCGTATGTCGCCAGCGAGGCAATGATCGCCGTCTTGGGATCGCCCTTCGGGAAGAAGATCTGCGGAAAGATCAGCGACGCCGCCGTCGCGTAAATGAAGAAGTCGTAGTACTCCAGTGCCGACCCGATCCAGCCGCTTGCCGTGGCCTTTCGCGTCTGGTGCGTGGCGTGCACCCCGTGTGAGGCTTGAGTTGCAGTTGCCATCCTTGTCTCCGAACTGAGTCAGGCTTCGGCCGTGTGCGAAGCATGGGTGGCAATGTAGTGAGTGGAAGCCGTTCCGACGAGGGCCTGCAGGGTTCAGAAGCCCGTTGATCGATCGACCCTGCGCGGTCATCGCGCGTTCTGAGGGTTAGCACGGAGGCCCCGGGGAATCCCTAATTCATCGGCCGGCACCTCCAATGGCTGCCCCTTTTCAAATGCCAGAATGTTCTGTTCTTGCTGCGACGCCGTCTCGTCACGGGCGGTGGCAAGGGCTGCGTTCACTCGTCTTCGGTCAGGTCATACGAACAAGGCAAAAGAACTCATGGGAGCGATCCGCTTTTTTCCCGGCGCCTTCACTGTGCTGATGGCACTCGCCGTTCCGTCCATCACCTCTGCCCAATCCGCGCCGTCGCTGCAGTCCGCAGCCACAGGGCAGTGTCTCGATGTCTCAGCCGCCTCTCTGGCGACGCACACCAACGTGGTCCAATGGGCTTGCAACAACGCCCCCAACCAGCAATGGCGGGCAACGTCCGCTGGCGGCTACACGACGCTGACCGCCGTCCACAGCGGGCAGTGTCTCGACATTGCGGGCGCCAGCATGCAGGCCGGGGCACAGGCGATCCAGTGGACTTGCAGCGGTGCCACCAATCAGCAGTTCACGCTCCGCACTCAGGGCAATGGCTTCGCGATCGTCGCGCGTCACAGCGGCATGTGCCTGGGGCTCGAGAACAACGGCACGTCACAGGGAAGCCGCGTCACGCAGCAGGCCTGCAACAGTTCAGCAAGCCAGACCTGGGCCTGGAGCAGCCAGGCCAGTCCGCCTCCCGTCGTCGGCATCCCGAGCGACCAGGCTCGCCAGGGAAGCTGGAGCGCGCTTCAGGCGCTGTCCATCGTGCCGGTGGCGGCGGCGCACTTGCCCGACGGCAAGATCCTGTTCTGGTCCGGCTCCGACCGATTCAGCTTCGACATCGCCGTGGGCCGGACCTACACGTCGGTCTGGGATCCGGCGACCGGGGCGGCCAGCGACGTGCTCGTGTCCAATACAGACCATGACATGTTCTGCACGGGCATCGCGAACCTGCCGGACGGCCGGATTCACGTGACCGGCGGGGCCGGTTCCTCCCGGACCAGCATCTACGACCCTGCCACCGGCGCGTGGGTCGCAGGATCGCCAATGAACATCGCCCGCGGCTACCAGGGCAGCGTCACGATGTCCACAGGCGACGTGCTCACCATGGGCGGCTCATGGTCGGGCGGCACCGACATCAGCAAGGACGGCGAGATCTGGTCCTCGGCTTCGGGCGCGTGGCGGCGCGTCCCGGCGCTGCTGGCGAGCAACCTCCTGACGGGCGACAAGGCCGGACTCTATCGCGCCGACAACCACGGCTGGCTCTTCGCCGCCTCCGATGGTCGCGTCTTCCATGCCGGGCCCGGCAAGGCGATGCACTGGTTCCAGACGAGCGGCAATGGCGCCGTCACCGCTGTCGGCAACCGGGGCGCGGACGACGATGCAATGAATGGCAACGCCGTCATGTTCGACGTCAACCGCATCCTGACCATTGGCGGCGCGACGAGCTACGAGGACGCGCCGGCCACGGCCAACGCGCACCTCATCGACATTGGAGGCAGTACGCCGAAGGTGACGAAGCTGCCATCGATGGCCTACGCGCGCACCTTCTCCAACAGCGTCGTGCTGCCCGACGGCAAGGTGCTGGTGATCGGCGGCCAGTCCTACGCGGCTCTCTTCAACGACGATCGTTCTGCACTCGCACCCGAGTTGTTCGATCCGGCTACGCAGAGCTTCTCCGTCATGGCCGCGATGTCGGTGCCCCGCAATTACCACAGCACCGCGCTGCTTCTGCCCGATGGACGCGTCGTGGCCGGTGGCGGCGGGCTCTGCGGAAGTTGCACGGTCAACCATCCCGACATCCAGGTCTGGTCCCCACCCTACCTCTTCAACCCCGACGGCACCCCGGCCACCCGGCCCGTGTTGACGACTGCGCCCGCGCAGGCGACCGCCGGAAGCACCATGACCGTGGCGACGGACAGCCCCGTCAGTTCGTTCTCGCTCGTGCGGATGTCGTCGGTCACGCACTCGGTCAATAACGAGCAGCGGCGCGTGCCGCTGTCCTTCACCGTCGCGGGAACGAACGGATATGCCCTCGCGCTGCCCGCCGATCGCGGCATCCTGGTGCCCGGCTACTACATGCTGTTCGCGCTGAACAGTACCGGCGTGCCGAGCGTGGCCCGGATCGTGCGCATCAGCTGAACGCCATGCGTGTACCTGCCGTGACGATCGCCATGCTGCTGGCCGCCGCGTGCGTGCGCGCTGGCACCGGGGAGGCGCTCTATGCGGGCGACCTTCCCATCGGGGCCCGCCTGCGAGGGGACGCGCAGCTTCTGCCGCCGACAGCCACGCGATGCATCAACTGTCATGAGGCCGGCCCGGGACAGGCGCCCTCAAGCCGAACCTATGCGCCTCGCCTCGACCGCGAGACGCTGTTGCATCCATTGGCGCGACGCGGCGGTCCGCAGTCAGCGTATGACGAGCCTTCGTTCTGTCGTGCCGTGCGCGAGGGCATCGACCCCGCGAACATGCTCTTGCGCCGCTCGATGCCGCAGTACGCGGCCGACGACGCGCAGTGTGAGTCGCTGTGGCGCTTCCTGTCGCATCGCGCTTCGCTGCAAGGGGTGCCGGAGTGAGACGGCGTGATTGCCTTGGCGCGCTTGGCGGCGCCCTATTCAGCCCGGCGTTTGCCCATGACACGATGGGGCCGGTCGACCCGCCAGTTCCCGCGCCCGACCTCGTGCTGGTCAACCACTCGGGACAGCCGCTTCGCCTGCGCACCTGGCTGCAAGGGCGCGTGACGCTGGTGCAGACCATCTTCACCGGCTGCACCAGCGTGTGCCCGATCCAGGGAGCCCTGTTTGCCGAGGTCCAGCGCCACGTCGCTGCCCAGCCTCGCCTGCACGCGGTCCAGTTGCTGTCCATCAGCATCGACGCCCTCGGCGACACGCCGGCATCGCTCGCGCGCTGGCTGGAGAAGATGGGCGCCCGCCAGCCGGGCTGGGTGGCCGCACTGCCGAGGCCGGCGGATGTGGAACCTTTGCAATCGCGCCTGAGAGGCGGCGTTGCAATCGACAAGGGCCTCGACTCGCACAGCGAGAGCGTCTACGTCTTCGATGAGAAGGCACTCCTGCGCTGGCGAACCTTCTCCCTGCCCACGGCGAACGAGGTGATGCGCGTCGTTGCCCATTTCGCGGCTTGATCGTCCCCTTGCGGTGGGGCGAAAGGCGCCGCGGCGAGCCGGTCAATACTTCAAGTGGAGCAGCCGGTTCGCCCGCAGCGCGAGCAGGGTGCATGCGACACCGGACAGCAGGTACAAGCTGACCGACACCAACCCGAAGCGTGCCGACAGCCCGAGCGCGATGAGTGGAGCGAAGGCGGCGCCGATGAGCCAGGCGAGATCGGCGGTGAGTGCAGCCCCCGTGTATCGGAAGCGCCGCTGGAAGTTCGATGTCACCGAGCCGGCGGCCTGCCCGTAAGACAGCCCGAGCAGGATGAAGCCGACCAGGATGAAGATGTTGTGCCCGAGCCTGCCGCCGTCGAGCAGCACCGGCGTGAACAGCGCGAACACGCCGATGAGGACGGCCACGCTGCCAAGCGTGCTGCGGCGGCCAACGCGATCGGCCACCAGGCCGGATACGAGCATGGCCCCGGCCGCGAGCAACGCACCGACGATCTCGACCGAGAGGAACTCGCCCACAGCCTGCTCCGAATACAGGATGATCCACGACAGCGGGAACACCGTGACGAGATGGAACAGCGCATAGCTGGCCAGGGCAGCAAAGGCGCCGATCAATACGTTGCCGCCCTGCCCACGCGCCAGCTCCATCACGTTGCAAGGCTCCAGCTCGCGCGCTTCGAGCTCGCGCTCGTATTCGTGCGTGACGACCAGGCGCAGCCGCGCAAACAGTGCCACGACGTTGATCGCGAACGCGGCAAAGAACGGATAGCGCCAGCCCCAGGAGAGGAAGTCGGCCTCCGATAGATTGCCCCAAAGGTATGCGAACAGGCTGCTGGCGACGAGGAAACCCAACGGGGCGCCAAGTTGCCCCAGCATCGCGTACCAGCCGCGCCGCTTGAGCGGTGCATTCATTGCCAGCAGCGAAGGAAGCCCGTCCCACGAGCCGCCGAGCGCGAGGCCCTGGCCGATGCGGCACGCGGCAAGCCACGCAATCGCCGACACACCCGCCGTCGCGTAGCCTGGCAGCAAAGCCATGCCGACGGTCGAACTGCCGAGCAGGAACAAAGCGATCGTGAGCTTGGTGCTGCGCCCGAACAGGCGCTGGACCTCCATGCTGACGAGCGTGCCGATCGGCCGGACGATGAACGCCAAGGAGAACAGCACGAAGGCGTAGAGCGTCCCGTGCAGCCGGTCCTCGAACGGGAAGAACACCGACGGGAACACCAGCACCGAGGCGATGCCGTAGACGAAGAAGTCGAAGTATTCCGACGCTCTTCCGATGACGACGCCGACGGCGATGTCGCCCGGAGCGACGCTGGGATCGTCTGGATGATGGACGGCGGACGTGGCGACGGACGAACTGCTGGGCATCGGTCTAACTGCAAACTGCAACCGGCGCGCATGGTGCCATGCAATCGTTACCGCGTGCTCAGACTGGGACAATTTGTCCAATCGTTGACATTCATCAACCCCGATACATTGCGGACCATCGCGCCAGTCTGGCTCATGGCGCCTCGCCCAAAACATGTATCGAAAGCCCTTCCCGATCCTTCAAGTCGTGCCGCGCCGGGCCCTGCCGCCCGCGCTGGCGTCGCTGGCGCTGGCCGGCTGCAACAGCGTCGTGATGAAACCCTCCGGCGACATCGCCGCGCAGCAGGCCCAGCTCGTGACGAGCTCCACCGTGCTGATGCTGATCATCATCGTGCCGGTGATCCTGCTCACCCTGTTCTTCGCCTGGCGCTACCGGGCCTCGAACCAGTCCGCCACCTACCTGCCCGACTGGGACCATTCGACCCGTCTCGAACTCGTGATCTGGGGTGCGCCGCTGCTGATCATCATCGCGCTCGGCGCCATGACCTGGATCAGCACCCACAAGCTGGACCCATATCGCCCGCTGGAGCGCATCGACGCCCAACGACCCGTGCCCGCCGGGCTCAAGCCTCTGGTGGTGCAGGTCGTCGCGCTCGACTGGAAGTGGCTCTTCCTCTATCCCGAGCAAGGCATCGCGACCGTCAACGAAGTGGCGGCGCCCGTCGACCGGCCGATCGAGTTCCGCATCACCTCTTCGACGGTGATGAACTCGTTCTACGTCCCGGCACTGGCGGGCCAGATCTACGCCATGCCGGGCATGCAGACCCAGCTTCACGCGGTGATCAACCGTGAAGGCACCTACCAGGGCTTCTCGGCCAACTACAGCGGAGCCGGCTTCTCGGGCATGCACTTCTCCTTCCTCGGCCTGCCGCAACAGGACTTTGACCGCTGGGTCGAGCGCACGCGCTCGGGTGGCGACAAGCTGGACCGTGACGCCTATCTGAAGCTGGAGCAGCCGAGCGAACGCGAGCCGGTCCGGCGATATGCCACCGTCGACACCGCCCTCTTCGGCGCAATCCTCGATCGCTGCGTCGAACGCGGAAAGATGTGCATGCATCAGATGATGGCCATCGACGCCGCGGGCGGGCTCGGCAAGGGCGGGGTCACGGGTGTTTCGCGCCAGCCCTGGCGCGGTACCGAGCGCACCGTCGTGGCTGCCGTCTGCTCGCCCGCCGACCCATTCGGCGAGCGTGTCATCGCCCCGACCTCATCCGGCCGCTGAACATCGCCCGAGATCCGACTCACCGCATCATGTCAGACCCCAACGCTTCGACTTCGCTGCTGCTCGGCCGGCTGGGCTGGGACGCCATCCCCTATCACGAACCCATCCTCGTGGCCACCTTCGCGGGCGTCGCGCTCGGGGGCGCCGTGCTGTTCGCGCTGCTCACGCGCATGCGCTCCTGGGGGCCCTTGTGGCGCGACTGGATCACCAGCATCGACCACAAGAAGATCGGCATCATGTACATCGTGCTGGCCGTGGTGATGCTGCTGCGCGGCTTCGCCGATGCGCTGATGATGCGGATGCAGCAGGCCATCTCGTTCGGTGATGTCGCAGGCTATCTCCCGCCGCATCACTACGACCAAGTCTTCACCGCCCACGGCGTGATCATGATCTTCTTCGTGGCCATGCCGCTGGTCACGGGCTTCATGAACTACGTCGTGCCGCTGCAGATCGGCGCGCGCGACGTCGCATTCCCCTTCCTCAACAACTTCAGCTTCTGGATGACGGTGGGCGGCGCCGCGCTCGTGATGGTGTCGCTGTTCATCGGCGAGTTCGCGCGCACCGGCTGGCTGGCCTATCCGCCGCTGTCGGGGCTTTTGCAGAGTCCTGACGTGGGGGTGGACTACTACCTCTGGTCGCTTCAGATCGCGGGCGTGGGCACCACGTTATCGGGCATCAACCTCATCGCCACCATCATCAAGATGCGCGCCCCGGGCATGACGATGATGAAGCTGCCCGTCTTCACCTGGACGGCGCTGTGCACCAACGTGCTCATCGTCGCGACCTTCCCCGTGCTCGCCGGCACGCTGGCGCTGCTCTCGGCTGACCGTTATCTCGGCACCAACTTCTTCACCAACGACCTGGGCGGCAACCCCATGCTGTACGTCAACCTGATCTGGATCTGGGGCCACCCCGAGGTCTACATCCTGGTGCTGCCCGTCTTCGGTGTGTTCTCCGAAGTGGTCGCCACGTTCAGCGGCAAGCGCCTGTTCGGCTACACGTCGATGGTGTACGCAACCGTGGTCATCACCATCCTCTCGTATCTGGTGTGGCTGCATCACTTCTTCACGATGGGTTCCGGCGCCAGCGTCAACTCGTTCTTCGGCATCACGACGATGATTA
>DASTGE010000303.1:0-4284 GCA_035719405.1 Burkholderiaceae bacterium | reverse complement strand
TTGCTGATAGGTGGGTCGAAGTCCGCTTTGGCTCGGACCGGTCGCTCGAGCAAGCAGCCGCCGAGCGGCGCGTTTCGATCGCCACCGTCCTTCAACCCCCGACGGCGACCGAGCGCACCCAGTCTCAAGCGGTCAGTTGCTTCGTCGGCCTATGCTGTGACTTCGCTGCGCTACCCGGAAGCGCCTTTCGTCCAGAGTGCTCCCTCGCAAGCCCCGCAGAGGCCAATTCAGAGACTACACCTCATATCGGCCGAAGCGGTGGAGCGCCTTCCAGGTAAACCTGGCGATCCGATTTTTGAGGCGCGTGCCTAAGCTTTGCCTAAGCTAAGCCGCCGGTCGCATTGTTCACCATGCGTCGGTTGATGACTTTCACCATCTCAGGCTTGGCGATGATGAACGGTCCGCCAACTCGCCGGTTTGCCCACAGCGTCATGGAATTCGAGTAGGTGACGTTCCACGGTTCCACGCATTCACGGTCGCCAGCTGTTCGGGCCGCACCGCGTCTACCCCGGTTATCAAACTTATGACTTTGTGTCAAGGCGGAATTCAGGGCTCGCTCCGAAGGAAAGATGATGTTGTTCAGCATGCCTTTTGCGCAGACTTGCCTCAGAACAACAAAGGAATCTGCGCGTGGAGTTCGAGACGAGCCAATCAGAGTGTCGTTCTAAAGGCAATGCTGAGCAGGTCCCTCGCGCGCCATCGCTGAAGACAACCCTCACAAGCTCCGATGGGGTGCCCCTCAAGGGCGAATTCCTATTGGGGTTCATTTCACAGCGGTTGGAAGCATAGGATGACTGCGAGGACAATGCCACCCGGAGTCGATGCAGAAATAAGTATCGCGGAGCTTGAAACCGAGAACATTCGGCTACGCGATGGCGTCGGCTATTGGCCGCGTCAAGTCAGTAGCGAGTGGGCACGGTCGCAGGGGCGCATTCGGGAGTTAGCGGATGCGTTGCAGGAACTGGTGTCGCCTAAGAAAGACGCGCGAGAGGCGTTAATGTCGAGATCACTCAATCGCCGCACGTGCAATCACTCCGAGTTCTTCACCGTGTGCCTTCCAGAATTTCATGAAGGCGGGAAGTACCACGTCCGACCCAAGACGATAGCCATTACCCTGGCGACCGCTCGCGCCATCCTCGCCCGAGCGATGACGCTGCAAGCGGGCTCACGGGGGAAGAAGGTGTGAGCGATCCGTTCCGCATCACCGGCCCGACGTGCATCAGCTTTAGCGGCGGCCAACCAGCGTATACATGCTGTGGCGCGTGCTGCAGTCAAACGGAGGACTGCCGCCGGATGCTGTCGTGTGCTTCGCCAATACAGGGCTTGAAGCCGAGGAAACGCTTGCGTTCGTGGATCAGTGTGCCAGCGCGTGGAGTGTGCCTATCCAGTGGCTCGAGTACAGGAATGACGAATCGGCTTCGCACTCGTCGATTTCGCCACAGCCAGCCGCAGCGGAGAGCCTTTTGAGGCCATCATTCGCAAGCGGTCATACCTACCGAATCCGGTAACTCGATTCTGCACCTCCGAGCTGAAGATTCGCCCGATGCACCATCATGTGCGGAAGCTTGGCTGGGTGGAGTGGGATCAGTTTATCGGTATCCGTGCCGACGAGCAGCGCAGGGTGTCGAAGATCCGGACCCGGGGCCACAGCACTGAGTCAAGGGACGAGACCATGTGCGTGCCGCTCGCCGACGCCGCAATCACACTGCGTGACGTCAATGCCTTTTGGAGGGCACAGCCCTTCGACCTCGCGCTCATTACGGTCAATGGGCGCACTATCGAGGGCAACTGCGTGTATTGTTTTAACAAGCCTCCAGCCCAACGACTATCGATTGCGCGGGCCGGCCGCTACCCCATCAGCTGGTGGGTGCGAGCTGAGGATGGCTCGTTGATTCCCGGTGCCACCGGCCGGGGCGCCCGCTTCACCAAGGACGGCCCCAGCTACGCAGAGATTGAGCGTTTCGCCACAGAGCAGCGCGACATGTTCGACCCAAACGAGGAGGCCATCGCATGCTTCTGCGGGGATTGATATGACAACCGCCATCCTCCCCCTCCGCCTGACCCTGGACCAGCTAGAGACGCTGCGCCACGATGAGAGCCTGTCGAATGGGCGGTCCTATGACGACTGCAGGAGAGAGCATGGCTGAAAAGACAGAGATCAGTTGGACCGATGCGACCTTCAACCCGTGGATCGGCTGCACCAAGGTCTCCCCCGGCTGCGAGGCGTGTTACGCCGAGGCCATGATGGACAAGCGCTACGGCCGCGTGAAGTGGGGTCCTGGAGAGCAGCGCATCCGGACGAGTGAGGCGAATTGGAGGCTGCCATTGCAATGGAGCCGCAAGGCAGAGCGCCAACGCCGGCGTGTGCGGGTGTTCTGCGCCTCATTGGCAGATGTGTTCGATAACGAGGTTCCCGCCGCATGGCGCGTGGACCTGTTCCGGCTCATCGCAAAGACGACGATGCACCTCGACTGGCTGCTACTGACCAAGCGAATTGGAAACGCGAAGAGGATGCTCAATGAGGTGGTCGATGAGCTGTCTTGCGGCATCAACACTTGGGACGAGTTGCCGTGGCCTGGTGTATGGATCGGCGCCACCGTCGTTGACCAAGCCGAAGCCCACCGTGACATTCCGAAGCTTCTCGCGGTGCCAGCACGAGTGAGGTTTTTGTCAATCGAGCCGATGCTCGGGCCGATTGATCTCGTCCAAGCGAGCACGTTCCGGTCGGACGGAAAGTCGATCATCAATCAGTTTGAGGCGCGCGCGTCATTGGGTGACGGTCCCACTATTGATTGGGTGATCGTCGGCGGAGAGTCCGGTCCACTCGCACGCCCCATGCATCCCGATTGGACTCGCTCGCTGCGCATCAATGTGCCGCATTCGGCGTTCCATTTCACTTCAAGCAGTGGGGCACATGGGCTCCAGCAGAGTCAATATCCGATGACGACGAGCGTGTGCTGCCGGAGATTTTGGCAAACCGGGAGCGCCTACCCACTGACGCGCGCGCCGTGGATTTCTTCGGTGGCGACGAGGTGCTGTATAGAGCGGGAAAAATGGCCTCCGGCCGCCTACTCGACGGCGTAGAGCACAGCGGGTTTCCCATGTTCGCCGACAGCTCTGCTTCGGGATGGTGAGATGAATGAGCCTGAACACGAGGTTGACGAATGAAAACGTCTGCAATTGAGTCGCTGCAAGCGCCCATCGCTCTACCATTCGAATGGTGTCTCCTTCCCGTAGCCTCGGCGGCCACTGGCCTGACGGTCAAGGCGATGGAAAAGAAGATTGAAGACGGGAAGTGGGTTGAAGGACGCGAGTACGTGAAACGCGACGGCAGAATATTTGTGAGTGTGAGGGGGTTTAATAAGTGGGTCGCCAACCAAAATGCGCAGTAGACATGCGCGACGGAAGCCGCGGTATTCGGCTGTACTTCACCTTTGAGGGCAGGAGATATTTCAAGACGATCCACATAAACGGCAAGCCGCTGCTCGCCAATGCTCGCAATGAAAAATATGCGAGGCGGCTTGCCGAAGAGATTGACGCCAAGATACGGGCCGGTAATTTCGTTCTGACCGAGTATTTTCCGGCCAGTAATCGAGACACCGGATCTGCGCTGACGGTCGGAGATCAGCTCGACGCCTGGCTCGCGACTCAGCGAATCGAGCACTCCACGAAGGCAGGCTACAGCAGCGCACTGCGGTTTTGGAAGGCCGCGCCGTACGACGCGAAGGCACCGGCCGAGAAACTCGGCGACCTGCCGCTGCGTGCTCTGAAGCTCTCGCACATCCTGACGGCCATCGCCTCGCGGCCGAATCTCAGCGGCAAGACCATCAACAACTACCTGTCGGTGTTGCGGCCGGCGCTCGATCTGGCGGTCAGCGACAAGGTGCTGGTCGAGAATTCCGCGCTCGAAGTGCCGGAGGCAACGCACCAAAGGGTGCCGCCCGATCCGTTCACGCTCGAGGAGGCGGAGCGGATCATCGCGAACATGGCGAAGCACTACCCAGGTAGGGTCGAGGACTGGCGCGCCGACATTAGGCTCCGGTGGCTTCTCCATCGCTTTCGCGATGGTCCTCAGTCCGGCTGCCATCGTCACGTTTCCAGCCCCCCGAAGTTCGACAGTTTGCCGGTCAGATCGTCGTCTTTCCGATCGCTATCCCAACAGAATCAATGACTTGGGATCGCTGGCCTGACTTTTCTGTAGTGGCAGACGTAGCTGATTGGCGTGTTGGCAGATTGAAGGGACATCCGCTAGACTTCGCGGATGTTCATCAAGCTCACCCAGGC
>DASTGE010000302.1:0-4088 GCA_035719405.1 Burkholderiaceae bacterium | reverse complement strand
CGGAAGGCGTTCTGTGTGCAACCGACGGACTGGGTCCGTGTTCAGCCGTGTTGCTCGGGGGAGAACCCCCGATGGCAGCGGGCGTTTCGAGCCCCGGGGATTCGCCAGGCATTCCGAAGCCAAAGGCCAAGGTCCGGATCTTCCATGTATTCAACTTCAACCATCAAGCCCCACAACAAGTATCGGACGCCATTGTCAAGCTTTGGTCTGAAGGCCTGGTCGTAAAGGCAGCAATGCGTGGAGGCCTCCGGGGAGACGAGGCGTCGCACAACATGGTGGGCGCGGTGAAAGAGGTTTTGCACGCACACGACGTTCCTCTGGTATTCGACGACTCTCTGTCAAGAGAAAGTTGCGGCGGCAGCACGTTGTTGGGTGGCGTCGTCAGTGTTAATCGGGTTCTCATCACGGATGACGTGAGAGTGATTCCGACAGAATTCCTGCTAGATGAATACCTCTGTGCATATGCCGAGCCCCTGCCGGACGGGCAAGTCGAACACATTCAGCAGCCCTGAGGAGTGGCGTGCACCGCACCGAGCCGCACGTCGCTGCTTCCCACTGCATCCAAGGTCAGCGGTATGGCCTGACGGGCTTGGCGCGCGCGTGCGCGGCGACACGACGCGGAAGAGTTACACCTTTTCTGCACACGCAGCTTTCAAAGCCGGTCGATCTCCCGTTCGATGGCGTCGACGAGCGCGTCCTCGAAAAACTCGTCCGACCCAAAGTCCGCTGCACCTTGGATTGCCGCAACCTGGTTGTCGCCGTGTTTGACCGTCAGCGCGTAGCTGACCTCGCGCTTCATCTGGTCGACCTGGTATTCGCACCGGTACTCGTACAGCAGTTTGGACTTCGAATGTCGATGGGTGCCGGAGCATGGGTTTTGCATCGAACGCTCCCGATGTTGCCTGTCCAGATGCGGATGCTGCAACAGTACAACGCGTGATTCAAGGGCGCGCCGCCCAAGCACCGCAATTCACGCCCGCACGAACTGCAACGCCAGCCCTGCCAACGCGCATGCACCCAGCAGCGGCATCACGCCCAATTTGAAGCGAAACAATGCCACCGCCGCCGCCATGGCAATTACAGCCGCCACGAAATCGAAACCGGCCGTGAAGCCATTGGGCCACAGTACGTGGTACGCGAAGAACAGTGCAAGGTTGAGAATGACGCCGACCACCGCAGCCGTGATCGCGGTCAGCGGCGCGGTGAACTTCAATTGCCCGTGGGTTGCCTCCACCAGAGGGCCGCCCGCAAGGATGAACACGAAGCTGGGCAGGAAGATGAAGAAGGTCACCACGCACGCAGCCAAGGCGCCCCCGGCGAAGAGCGCGTCGGGCCCGAGCACCTGACGCATCCAGCCCCCCAGGAAGCCCACGAAGGCCACCACCATGATGAGCGGCCCCGGCGTCGTTTCCCCCAGCGCGAGGCCATCGATCATCTGTGCGCCGCCGAGCCAGTGATGGTGCTCGACGGCACCCTGGTACACGTAGGGCAGCACCGCATACGCGCCACCGAACGTGAGCAGCGCGGCCTTGGTGAAGAACCAGCCCATCTGTGCAAGCGTGCCTTGCATACCCCACAGGGCGACGAGCGGGGTCATCACGGCCAGCCACAGGCCGATGCCGAAGGCGATCACGCGCCAGAGCCGCGCGCGGGTGAAGCGCGCATGTGGCGGCGTCGGTGTGTCGTCGTCGATCAGCGCGTGGCCGTAGTGCTGTCTGGCTCCCCCGGGTCCGCCTCCCAGGGCAAATACCTCCGGCGCACGGCGGCCGCCGAAGTGGCCGATCATCCCGGCCGCGAGCACGATCGCGGGAAACGGCGTGTCGAAGGCGAAGATCGCAACGAATGCGGCAGCCGCGATTCCCCACAGCCATCGGTTTTTCAGCGCACGGGTGCCGATCCGGTGCGCGGCATGCAGCACAAGGGCCGTCACCGCCGGCTTGATGCCGTAGAACACGCCGGCCACGACCGCAAGGTGTCCGAAGGCGACGTAGATATACGACAACGCGATCAGGATCACGAGCGAGGGCAGCACGAACAGCCCGCCGGCGACGATGCCTCCCCAGCCACGATGCAGCAGCCAGCCGATATAGGTGGCGAGCTGCTGCGCTTCGGGACCGGGCAGCACCATGCAGTAGTTGAGCGCGTGCAGGAACCGCCGCTCGCTGATCCAGCGGCGGCGCTCGACAAGCTCGGTGTGCATGATCGCGATCTGCCCGGCGGGACCGCCGAAGCTGATGAGGCCGAGCTTCAGCCAGAACGTGAGGGCTTCCCCGAAGGTCAAGGGCAATGGAGGGGCAAGCACGGGCGAAGGGGGCTCGGTGGCGACAGGCGCAGTCATGCAGACTCAGGCGGGTTGACTTCGCCCGAGTGTATGCAGCGCGTGCGGCCGGCTTGCCCACGCTGTCAGCCTCGCCCGGCTGCCTTCGCGCTCCATACGCTTTGCGTTCGGGCCCCTTTCTTTGCATCCCCTTGCGTTCAACGCGCGCTCATCTCGTGGTGAGCCCGACGCGACCGATAGACGGCCCGGCCAGCCGCCAGGGCAATCGGCGTCGCCATCGCAAGCACCGCGCCCTTGGACTCACGCAAGCGATCGCCCATTCGCCGCGCCCACTTCGGCGACGATTCCATGTCCAAAGGTTGGGTATCGAGGAACTGTGCCCCGAAGCGGTCGGATGCTGCGGTCGAAACGCGCGAAAACAGGCGGCGCATCCGGGCGTACAGGCCCTGTGCACGATTGCGCAGGTCGCGGCCGTGAGCGCACGCCATGTCCACGGTCTGGTGCTGCAGGCTCACCGCCTTGTCGCGGGCCAAGGCCCGACGACGGCCGCCCTGCTGCGGATCGAGGTAATACATCGCGCCGGCGCCCAGGGCCAGCGCGGCAATCGTGAGGGTCAGTCTGCGCATGAGGAGTCTCCTTTCGTGCCATGAGAAGGGGCAAGGGCCATGCCGCAAAGCCTGGCGCTGCTGGCGCACCGGCCGCCGCGCACACCCTCCCCTACCGGCCGCGCGCTGACAACAACCCGGCGAACGCCAGCCCCAGCGCGAAGCCGCCCTAGACCAGCACCAGGCTGCGGCGCGACAAGTGATGTTCGAATCCGGGCGTCAGCATCATCATCACGCTCCGGCTGCCGAAGTTCTGGCTGCATCCCTATGGGCTCTTGATGAAGACCATCCCAATGCTGGCCCTGCTTCTCGCGCTGCATGTGCTGGAGCGTCACGACGAGGACGGCTGATGGCAGTACCTGATCGCCAAGTGGCTGCATGTGTTGTCGTCGGCACTTCTGTTCGGCACCGGGCTCGGCTCGGCCTACTACATGTTCTTCGTACATGTTCTTCGCCAGCCTCACGGGGGATGCGGGCGTGACTGTCGTCGTCGTCCGATATGTGGTGTTGGCGGATTGGCTTTTCACGACGACGACCATTGTGTTCCAGCCTCTGTGAGCGGGCTGTGCATGGCTCCTCTCGCAGGCTATTCCCTCACTTCCCGCTGGCTGCTGTGGTCCATCGTTTTGTATTTCGTGGCAGGAGCGTGCTGGCTGCCGGTCGTTTGGCTGCAGATTCGAATGCGGCGACTGGCACTCGGTGCGGCGGAGCGTCGCGAGCCGCTTCCGCGCGAATACACCCACATGTTGCGCATCTGGACTGCATTGGGAGTGCCGGCCTTACTCGCACTCGTGGCGGTCTTTTACCTCATAGTCGCCAGGCCCGCGTAATTCCTCGTTTCTGCCGGTTGGCACTGGTTGCAGCAACTTGTTCCTGACATGCGCGCCCCCGCCTGCCCTTCGCTTCACGCGAACGCGATCAGCCCGACGGGAATGTCGATTGCCACCTTGAAGGGCCCAGACCCACAACATCTGCTGAAAGGAGTTCAGATGAATCAGCAAGGGAATTACGGTGGCGGCAGTCAGGACCAGGACTGGTCGCGGCGCAGCGAGGGCCAGGACTATGGCCGCAGCGGCGGCTACCAGGGAGGCCTCCAGGGCGGCTCGCACGGCGGCTACCAGGGCTCCCAGGGCGGTCAGAGCCAACAGAGCGGTGGCGGCTATGGGCAGCAGGGCTCGAGCGGCTACGGTCAGCACGGCTACAGC
>DASTGE010000301.1:0-9219 GCA_035719405.1 Burkholderiaceae bacterium | reverse complement strand
ACGCGTGGCCGGGAAGTCGGAACGAGCGTCTGCCCGCGCTGGGCCGCAAAGGCAGACGCGTCTTGGGCAGGCCGGGCGGCCCCGGCCGGTTCAACACCCGGAATTCGCACCCCTCGAAATGCGCTGTTTGTACATCATCGCCGACAGGACGCTCGGGCTCACCGTCCTCTACCTTTTCAGCGTGACGATGTTGCTTGCGCCGAAGCCAATTCTGATAGTACGACCCATTCCAGTTTGGTTTCATAAATTCAGAAACATTGCTGAAAAGACGCGCTTCGCGAAGTTGAGCACCGTAGAGCCCGCCCAGGTGCCGCTCACGGCGAGCGTGATGGTGACGCAAAGCAGCTTGAACCCCTGCGCGATCGCCTGGTCCTGTATCGACGTGACGGCGCCAAAGACGGACACCGTCAAGCCGGCGATCGCGGCAACCACGACATAGGGCAGCGAGATGACCAGGCAGAGCATCAGTGCTTCAGTGGTGAATTGAAGAATGTTGCTGAAGTCCATTGAAGCTCCTGCGGGGTTTCAAGCGTAGGTCAACACGAGTCCGTGCATCAGCACCGACCAGCCGTCGAGCAGCACGAACAGCAGGAGCTTGAACGGAATGGCGATATTTGTCGGCGAGACTTGAGAAAGACCCATCGCCAGCAGCACGTTGGCGATGACCAGGTCGATGATGACGAAGGCAAGGTATAATAGGAAGCCGATGCGAAACGACGCCGTAAGCTCGGTGAGCAGAAACGCTGGCGCAATGACCAGCAAATCATCGGGCCGCAACTCCTTCGCCCGCTCCGCCGGCCAGACTGAATGCGCGGCCTTCATGAAGAATATCTTTTCAGTTTCGTTTGCGTGCTTGACGAGGAAACGGCGCAACGGCTCTCGTGCAGCTCCAGCTGCGCCGAGCACCTGGTCAGTTGGCGAGGCATTTCCGGCAGTGGGAGCCTGCTGCATTCGCTCCTGGGCCTCCATCGTCACTGGCGCCATGACGTAGATCGAGATGATGATTGCGATGCCGTTCAAAACCATGTTCGGAGGCACCTGCTGCACGCCGAGAGCGTTGCGCAGCAGTCCCAGCACCACGACGACCTTCGTATATGACGTGACGATCATGGCAGCAAACGGCACAGCCGCAAGCGTCACCAGGACCACCATCATTGAAAGGGGATCTATACCCCCTTGCATCATCGTGTTCATTCGCGGCTCCAGGCCCGCTCCAGTCCCGAGGTTCCCATCCGCTCGACGCGTACCCCGAGGTGATCGCCGATGACAACCAGCTTGCCGCTGCCGACGACCTGACCCATGCAAACCAGGCGCACGCTCGCATCCTTCACGATCGTCTGCAGTTCGATGACCGACCCTGCCCCGATCGCTGCAAGCTCGTTCAGGCTGATGCGCGCACTGTCAAGCTCGAAGGACACCGGCACGTTGAGTTCGCCCACCTCGTTCAGTGGAGGGGCGTCGGATTCCTCGTCCTCTTCCATCATCTCGAGGTCTTCGGACAGGGTCGCGCTTGACGCCCTCAAATCGATATTTGCTTTGGCTTGCATGGTAATTCCAAGTCCAAAAGTGACGCGCCCCTGAAGGCGCGATCCGTGCTGCAACTCGACGCTGCCCAGCACGACGTCCGCGGGTTCGAGCCCGCGCCATTTATTCACACTTAGCAGCCGCGAAAACAAGGTGATGCGGGCAGGCAACCTGAGTTCAGCAATATGGCCGGGAGATGCAGGCGGCTGCTTCGCCATGGCGCCGCAAACCTGCTGCGCCATGACCTCGTCCATTCCTTGAAGGCCGAACTCGAATTCACCTGTGCGAACCCAGATGCCTGCCGGATCACTTCTGCCGAGCCGAACACCGCTGACGGTCAGCCCCGGAATGATTCGCTCCAGTGCGGCCAAAGGCTCTGCCAGGAGGATTGACACGAGGTCTCTGGCTTCCTGAGGATCGGCGTCGCGCAGTGCCAGAACCAGGGCCGGCCACGCGCGGGCGTCGGCGCATACCTCCGCCTTTCCGCTCAATCCCCGAAGCGATACGAGCACCGCATCAGTCGCCTGGCCAGACATGAAGCGTCTGGTGCGGGAGCGCGTGAGGCTCGCGACCATACGCGCGAACCGCGCGTCGAAGGCCACGCGAGCAATCCTTGCCTGGTCTGCCTCCAAGACCTGCAAGTGCTTGTTCTGTAGGGGTTCGACGGCTTTCGTGGATGCGCTTTGCACAAGTCAAACGGTGTCAATGTCGATGTTCGAGGGTATCGCAGGATGCTCTTCGAGCAATGCCTTCAACTGAGAACGATGCTTCAGGATCAGCCCCTCCGAAGACGACGATCCTGGCTGGAAGCGCAGCGTGAGCGTGTGCGGCGAAAGGCTCAGGTTCAGTTGGGTGTCGGCCAATGGCTCGGCCCCGATGGGCACGGTGAGGTTCCAGGCCTGAAACGCAGTCGGAACACCCGAGCACAGCGAGTAGACAAGGTTGGCTGTGTCATTCACCCACGCCGGGGCTTGCGCCGCACCTGGGCGCGCGGTTTGCGGTGAAACGACGCCAGCCATCTCTGCGCCATCCTGTTCGCGCAACTCCTCGCCTCTTGACAATGAGCGATTGACGGTTGTCCCTTCCCGCACGGGTCTCGAGGAAGCTTCGAAGGGGCGTTCGCTGTTCCGCTCTTCGCGCCCGTGAGGCTCGCGTTCTCCCAATTCGGGAGTGTCTTGTCCTGAGTTCTGCGACTCCTGCCAATCCGCCTCGTGATCACGTGAATCACGCCCGCGCTCATCTTCTGAGTCTTCGTCACAATCCGCGGTGAACTTGAGGGCCTCCTCGTCAGCCGCATACGGCTCACCCCCCGAAATTGGCTCGTCCGCTGGAATTGGTCCGTCAGCTGTATCCGGATCTTGCACCGCCGGCTCGCGGGAGATGCCGCGGCGCGCGAGTCCCAGCACGCGCTGGAACCGCTCCGCGGCTCCGCCGGCTGCGCCTGTACCCTCCGACAGTCTCCGCTGTTGCGGCGGCGAGTGGTTGGTGATCCGCTTCATGCTCAGCAGACGCGGCCGACAGGACGAATCTCGACCTGGCTGCCCAGTTCCTGATACGAGTAGACCTTCATCCAGTTCATCCGCTTCTCGACCAATTTCTTCACGTAACGCCTGATGTCCATCGACGTGATCAGAGTCAGGCCAGACTTCTCGTCGCCACATGCCATTGCGATCCTCTCCGTCAAGTCACGTGCATCTTCCGGCGCCATCGCAAGGTAGTTACCAGCGGGCGTGGGCTTGATGCAGCCGCGAATTGCCTGCTCGATGGAGGGATCGAGCAGAACGGCATCGACATGGTCGCGTCCCGAAGCCGCCTCGTATGCGAGATAGCGGCCGAGATCCGAGCGCACGTATTCGGTCAACAGAAGCAGATCCTTTTCCTTTGGTCCCCAGACGATCATGCTTTCGAAGATGGTGCGCAAGTTGCGGATTGGCACCTGCTCCTCCAGCAGCCGCCGCAGCACCTCCGCCATCCGCTGCAACGGCATGACCTTCTGCACTTCAGCCACCAGACCAGGGTAATCGGCATTGCTGCGCTCGATCACCCACTGCACTTCCTGCACACCCATGAACAAGTTCGCGTTCTTTCCGAGAACAGTGAAGACCTCTCGTGCGATCGCCTCGTCGAGGTCGAGCACCTGACTGCGCTGGTCTTGCGGAACATCGGCGGCCTGCAGCCAAAGCGACTCCGCGCGGCCGACTGCAGGCCCATGCCTGTTCGCCTTGGCTGCCAATGGCGACTCGGGATCGGTAAGCAGCATCATCCGGCCAGGCACAACCACGGTGGATGCCGGGACTTCGTTGAGCAACACCTGGAAAGTCAGCCCGCTCATGTTCGTGTCGATCCACATCGCCGCTCCGGGGAACGGCAGGCCCAGCCAGGATTGAAGGGCCTCACGCTCCTTGACCAGCGCCTCGTCGAGACGCTCGCTGGAAATCAGCTTGCCGAGGTCGGACGACATGCGAATCGAAAGTGGCTTGGTCGACTCCGGCGGCCTTTCGGAAATCGAAGGTGCATCCCCCTTCCCGCCTTCACGCATCAGAGACTGCATCGGCTTCGATCCGATGATGGACGACGAAGAGCGCTTTCTTGCAAGGTGCCGACCACCAGCCACCAGACCGGCGGCCAGCAGCACGAATGGAATCACCGGGAATCCCGGTACGAAAGCAAAGCCGGTAGTGAGCGCTGCGGCCAGGTAAAGCGCGCGCGGGTTGCGGGTCAGCTGCTCGGCCATGTCCTGACCGAGCGAGGTCGGCTTCTTGCGATGCTCGTCGGCGACACGGGTGGTAATGATGCCGGCCGCCATACAGATGAACAATGCCGGGATTTGTGACACCATCGCGTCGCCGATGGACAGCACGGCGAACCGGTTGGCTGCATCGCCGGCTGTCATTCCGTGGTACATCACACCGACGACGATTCCAGCGAGGATGTTTACCGCTGTGATGATCAGTCCTGCGACGGAGTCGCCTTTGACGAACTTCATTGCTCCATCCATGCCGCCGTGCATCTGGCTTTCCATGGCCAGGAGGGCACGCTTGCGCTTGGCCTCTTCCGCGGTGAGCAGTCCGGCACGCAGGTCCGCGTCAATACTCATCTGCTTGCCTGGCATGGCATCGAGGGTAAAGCGCGCACCGACCTCCGCAACACGCTCCGAGCCTTTGGCGATCACGATGAACTGCACGATCGTGATAACCAGGAACACGACGATGCCGACGACCAGATTGCCCCCCACCACCAACTGCCCGAAGCTCTCGATGAGGTGCCCGGCGTCCGCATGCAGCAGGATGGCCTTCGTCGAGGTGATGTTCAACGACAGGCGAAAGAGCGTCGTGAAAAGAAGCAGCGATGGGAATGTGGACAGCGCAATCGCCTCTGGAATGAACAGCGTGGTCATCAGCAGCAGTACGGATGAACACAGGTTCACCGCCAGCAGCGTGTCGATGATCACCGTCGGCAGCGGCAGGATCATCAGCGCGATCACGCCGACGAGAAAGGCGGCCATGGTCAGGTCGTTGATAACCGCGGAGTCGAATCGTCGCTTCATGGTTGAACACTCGTTTCAAAGAATGGGAAGATCGATCAGGAGGAGCGCTTCGTGGCAGACGCATCCTTGCCAAGCCGAGGCAGCTTTTCCACCCAAAGCAGCACGGCGGCCACAGCTTCGAAGAGCGCCTTGGGCACGGGGTTGTCGAGCGCAACGTTGTGCAGCGCCCGAGCCAGCGGCGGGTTGGAGATCGTCGGAACGCCGTGCAAGCGTGCGAGTTCGCGAATCACCGCGGCCTGCTCGTCAACGCCTTTGGCAACGATCATTGGTACCGGCGCTTTTTCCGCGTCGTACAGCACGGCCACTGCGTAATGCGTCGGGTTCGTGATCACCGCGGTTGCGCCCGGCACACGCTTCTCCGGGGCGCTGTTGATCAGTTCCTGCGCCAGCTGCTTTCTCTTTCCCTTGATTTCGGGGTCGCCCTCCGACTCCTTGTACTCGCGCTTGATGTCTTCTTTGCTCATTCGCTGGTCACGAAGGAACATATACCGTTGCAGGGCGAAGTCCGCGGGCCCAATCACGATGAAGGCGGCGCACGTCGCGGCAAGAAGGTCGATCATCGACTTCCATGCGGCATGAGCCGCTCCTGCCAGCGGGAGGTAGGCGGCTCCCACTTCCATCGGTATGAGCTTCCGGATAAGGACCCAGACAATGGTGCCGATGACCAGCGCCTTGAGCAGGGATTTTCCCAGTTCTGTCAGTGAGCGAATGGAAAATATTCTCTTGAGACCGGAAGCTGGATTCAGCTTGTCGAACTTCGGGGTCAGCGGCTGCCCGGTAATGTGAATGCCAACCTGCATCATCATTGTGAGTGCGGCAGTCAACACCGAGAGAATCACCATCGGCATCGCCGCGGCCAGACCATCGTAAAAAAACTGCGTCATGATGGCGAGCGCTGACTCGTTGCTCTGGACTCGAAGCCCCTGGTTCAGCGCTGCCTTCACCACGTTCGCCATGCGGTCCAGCATCAAAGGGCCGGCACCGATGAGTGTGACGAGCGACACGACGAGGACGGCCGCAATGGTCAAGTCGGCACTCTTTGGGCTTTGCCCCTTGTCTCGCGCGTCCTCGAGCTTCTTTTCGGTCGGCTCTTCTGTTTTCTCGGACATCGCGGCCTCGTGGTGTTTGAAGCAATGCTCGCCAATGTACGGGTTTCGAGGTGATCGCGGTAACGGATATCCGAAGCGCCCGGCTCGACTCCGAAGTATCTCTTCGCTCCTTCGCTTTCCTCGAGTGCACTTCGCGTGGATTACGCAACGAAAGTTGCTGGCCGGCTATCGTCCAACCAGTCGGGACCAAGGCATCATCGAGGAAGCGGAATGAGCGGCATCAAGAGTTTGCGCACTTTGGTGCGCCTGAAGACGCGGCGTGTAGAACAGCGTGAAGAGGCACTGAAAGAGGCAAAGGCGCAATTGCAGCAGGCACAGGACGAATTGGAGCAGGCTCGCGCGAATGAGGATTCGGTCCGGGCGGCCGAACAGGCCGTCGCGCAACGCCTCTATTCCACCACCACCAATTCCAGTGGATTCACTGCGCAGGACGTGGTGACGCTCACGTTGTTGCTGAGCGATGCGGAGAAGGCGACGGCCCACGCCGCGCAGCAGACGCGCAAGGCTGCCGATGGCGAAGCCCGGGCGAAAGAGCACGTAGGCCAGTGCGACACCGAGCTCAAACGCAGCCAGCATCAGCTGGAGGGCACTCAGGACAGGCTCAAACGCGCGTTGATGGAACAGGAGCGCGCTCAGGAGGACGCGCAGGACGAGGAAGCCGAAGAGACGGCGGTTGCACGTTCGATCGCGCGCCGAAAGACGGTCATTCGGCATCGGGAAGTCGACACTTCGAGAGGAAGAGTCAGGTAATGCCACTACGCGGCGTGCATGATGTGCTGAGCCTTCTCGAGGCCGGCATCAGTCTTGAGGACCTGCTGACCCTGCTGGCGCTTTGCAGTGCCCGCGTCTATGCGGCCATGATGGTGTTGCCCGCCACCAATGACCAGGTCATTCAAGGTGTGGTGCGAAACGCCATTGCGCTGACGATGGGCGTCTTCGTGGCGCTCGGCCAGCCGGTTCACATTTTGGCGAGCCTGTCTCCGCTTGACCTCGCGATGATGGCTTTCAAGGAAGCCTTGGTCGGCGTGCTGATCGGGTTTGCCGCCAGCACCGTATTTTGGATCGCGGAAACCGTCGGAATGCTGATCGACAATGTGGCCGGCTACAACTTCGTGCAGCAGAACAATCCGTTGAGCGGACAGACGAGCACGCCAATTGGCAACATGATGCACCAGCTGGTCGTGACTGCCTTCTACATGCTCGGAGGCATGACCGTGTTCATCGGTCTGCTGCTCGACTCGCATGCTTGGTGGCCCATGTCGGCGACAATGCCGAACTGGACCGTGCTGTCCGATCGATTCTTCAGCTCGACGCTCACCGAGATGTCGGAAGCGTCGCTGAAGCTTGCGGGGCCGGTGCTTGTAACGCTGACACTGATCGATCTCGGCATCGGCTTGCTGACCAAGGCAGCTGACAAGCTGGATCCAAGTTCTCTTGGGCAGCCCATCAAGGCAGCTGTCGCGATCGGAATGGTGCTGGTGCTGGTGACTGTCTTCTTCGACCAGGTTCGCAACGAACTTACCTTGCGCACACAGGCAAAGCAGCTGGAGCGACTTGGAAAGGCTACGTCCGTCAAGGCACCCGAGAGCAAGTCGCACGGTCGCTGACAGTTCAGTCCCCGGGGCAACCATGCACAATCCGTGCAGGGGACGAGTTGGCAATTCCTTCGCGCGTCGGCAGATCTTCCTATCGCGGTACGCCAAGTCCTAACGCACTACCCGCTTCATTGCATCGAGGGTCCGCCGGAAATCCCAATGCTCGGAGGTCGACTGGTTGAGAAACTCCCGGATCGACGTAGCCTTCTGCATGGCTTCGTCGGCGAGCGGATCGTTGCCGGGCTTGTATTCACCCATCTGCACCAGAGGCTCGATCTCGTCGTACTTGGCCATCAGCTGCCGAAGCTTTCCGGCCATGGCCTGATGCTCCTTCGGCACAATCTGCGTCATCACCCGGCTCAAACTGCCAAGCACGTCGATCGCAGGGTACTGATTCTTGGCTGCCATCTTCCGCGAAAGAATCATATGACCGTCGAGAATGCCTCGCACTTCTTCGGAGATCGGGTCTGAACCCGTTTCGTCCTCATAAAGCACGGTGTACAACGCGGTAATCGAGCCCTGGACGCCCATTCCGGCGCGCTCGAGCAGTCGTGGGATTTCGGCGAAGACAGACGGCGGAAAGCCCCGTCGGGCCGGGGGTTCACCCGCCGCCAGCCCGATTTCGCGTTGTGCCCGTGCAAAGCGCGTCAATGAGTCCATCATCAGCAGCACCTTCATTCCCTGGTCGCGGAAATACTCGGCAACTGCGGTAGCGACGTGACATGCCTTCGCCCGCTCGCTGGAGGACCGGTCGGACGTGGCGCAAACGACGACAGAACGTTCCATGCCCTCCTCGCCCAGAATGAACTCGACGAACTCCCGCACCTCGCGTCCGCGTTCGCCGATCAGTGCGATCACGTTCACGTCGCATTGGGTGCCACGCGCAAGCATTCCCATCAGCGTCGACTTGCCTACGCCCGCGGGCGCGAAGATTCCAACGCGCTGCCCTTCCCCGAGCGTAATCAGCCCGTCGATCACCTTTACGCCGGTCGGCAACGGATGTTCGATCATTTCGCGCTCCATAGGCGTTGGCGGAAGCGCGAAGACGGGGCGAGTCTCCTCGGTAAGAAGAGGCCCTCCGTTGTCGATCGGTCGACCAAGGCTGTCAATGACCCTGCCCAGCAATTGAGGGCCGACCGGAACGGAAAGCACTTCGCCGAGCCCGACGACTTCCGAGCCGCCCCGTACACCGAGTATCGAACCGAACGGCGAAAGGATGGACTGCCCGTTGGAGAAGCCGATCACTTCCGCTGCTTGCAGAATCCCGCCCCGCCCGTCGAGTACGTTGCACAGTTCCCCCAGCTGCGCATCCAGGCCGGTCACACGCATCAGGGTGCCAATGACTTCGACCACCCTGCCGGTTCGCCTCGCGACCGGTACGCTTGCCAGTTCGGCGAGCATCATGCGGGCAATTCGAGACGTATCGCTGGAAGAAGGAATCTCG
>DASTGE010000300.1:0-2166 GCA_035719405.1 Burkholderiaceae bacterium | reverse complement strand
AACTGCGGCATGCAAGCCCTCACGCAGCCGCCAGTCGGCACCCTGCTGCCGACACGCACGCATCCGTTCCGTCGAGCGCGACGACCGTGGTTCGCCGAGATCCACGAGTGCGGGCTGTGGCCAGTGTCGATTGAACGAGGGTCGGGCTTCGCAGCGTCAACTCATCCAGTCGCCAGCCGGCGATCTCGAGGAACGACACGGGCGCGCCCACCTTTCGGGTTAAGGGTTTCCACTGAACCTGTGGGTAACTCTGTGAAGATTGTTGGAGCAGCGACGCCAACCTCGCGCCAGCGCTCACGTCTCGTTCCGTTGCCACATTTCTGAGCATTGAACACCCGCGCCATGCGCGGCAAAGGCCGTGAAATCCTCCCCGCGCCAGATTTGATCGATCCAGTCGCTCTCGGTGACAGTCGTCGAACCGATCCGTGAAAACAACGTCTATCGTGGCACCCGGGCAGGCTCGTTCGCCGTTGAAGTGGGTTTAGGAGACGGCCGCCGCGTTTCGACGGATTTGCGCCGTGATTTCGAGAAAGCTCACCCAGAAACGGCAAGTCCGCAGGCCCCTGGGCAGAAAGCCCGAGACGCATACCATCGAGCATCGCCGTCTCGCTCCACCGAGTCTCTATGTAATTCTCGTGGTCGCTCTGTCCCCATGGCTACAGCAGTTGGATACGTTCTATCGGTACGCCCGACAGCCACATACCTGTAGCGCCCTTCCCTTCAGGTCCCGGTAATGAACTGAAGCTTGGCGTGTTAGCCCGCGGAGGATCTCGAAGTTAAACTGCCGCCAGGCGACCAAGCTCACAGGCAGTCCGGGTAGCGGTCGCAGGGACTCTACTCCCGCACGCAATGTCATCATTCCGTCACACGCGTGTCCCACATTGCCGATAAATCAAGAACAAGAAGACCACAACAATAAGAACAGGATCTCCTTGATGAACACCTTCCCCTTCTCGCCGTTCCGCGGCTTTGTGATTGGCTACCTGGCGGCTATCTGGATCTACGCGGTCCCGCGCAGACACATCGGGTTGGCGCTGGTCCTCAGCCTCGTACTCCTGGGCCTCTGAGCCGCGCATGCACATTGGCGGCGCGTAACGGCGCGCAAGGTAGTGCTCGAGCACCCATTGCCCCGCTTCCTGCGAAGGAATCTGGCCGAGCACTACGCGCATCTCGACGATATGCAAATGCATCAGGTCGAGTGCGGGCTGCGCCAGTTCTTCCTTGCCAGTGCGCAAGCTCGCGGCCGCTTCGTCGCGATACCTTCCAAGGTCGTCGACGCGCTGTGGCACGAGTTCATCCCAAGAAGAGCAGTTGCGGCAGCGCCGAGGCTGGTTTCCTGAACGACGGCGGGCGTTTACGTGGATCGGAGACACTCACCAGATGGGTGAACGCAAGAAGCCGATGAAAACGGTGCTGGCGCTGGCCGGCGAAGAGAAGCGATGGTAGTGCAGACGATGGGCGGTCGGATGCACGTTCTGGGACGAGACCGCGCGCGCGACGCCGCACGGGCAACTCGTTTTCTTCGCGGAGTTCCTGGCCACGGCGGGCGTATTCGACCGTTGGGTGGAGCAATGCCCGTTGAACTACACGAGTCCGAACGCGAGCAGCAAACGTGATGTGCTGGGCACGCTGATGCTGGGTATTCTGTCGGGCAGCAAACGCTATGCGCATATTGCCGGCGTCCGCGGGGATGCAGTGGCGGCACAGGCATTGGGAATGCAAGGTGTGGTCAGCGAAGATTCGGTGCGACAGGGCATTGAAGGCGATGGAATTGGCCGCGAGCGAGACATGGATGCGGCAATCGCTGATGGACAGCGTGCGCGATGCGCTGACGCGGCAAATGATTTTTGACCTGGATGCGACGATCAAGCCGCTGTACGGCCATCAGGAGGGTGCCGAAGTGGGCTACAACCCGCACAAGCCAGGGCGGCCGAGCCATGTGCTGCACACCTTCTGGATCGGCAACCTGCGCCTGGTGCTCGATGCCGTGCTGACTTCGGGCAAGCAACACACCTCGGGCCACGTGAAGGCGCCGCTGAAGCGGCTGCTGGACGAACTGGGCGAGCACAAGCCGGCTCTGGTGCGAGGCGATTGCGGCTACGGCAACCAGGACATCATCGACATCTGCGAGGAGCGCGGGCTGCCGTACCTGCTGCGGCTGCGCCA
>DASTGE010000299.1:0-3123 GCA_035719405.1 Burkholderiaceae bacterium | reverse complement strand
TAGCCAACCTCAGACTGTCGTCCCCCGGCCCTGGCATCCGGGCAAGGAGGAGAGCTTCGAGATCGAACTGCCCCACGGGTGGGTGAGCAGGCCCTTGGGTGAACCGTTCGCGGCGCCTGCTGCCCTGTGGCGCGAGGTGCGGGAACATTTTCTGCTGACCACCGATCGCGACGTCGCCTGGCTGCAATGGCGCTACGGTCCGTCGTCGCCGGGCGGCGCCCTTGTGGGTCTGTTCGATGTCAAGGGAGATCTTCGTGCCTGGTATTCGTATCGCCTCAGTGAGCGTGGTCGTTCATTTCCGCTGCGTGTATTCAAGCTGCTCGATATGATGGCCGTGCCCTCCGACGCGCAGGCCATCGAGGCCTGCGGGGCGGACACGATTGCAAGAGGCCGGCGGCTTGCTCACATCGTGGAGGCGCGCGGCATGCGTCAGGAGTTTCGCCGCGGATTGTTGGCTGCAGGGTTCTCGGAGCGGCGGCTGCCGTCGAACCCCTTTCTCGGATGCGCCAGGCCGAACAAAGCTGCGGCGCTGCCGGCGGAGGACGCGTGGCACCTTGTACCCGCTGATGGCGACGGCGGATTCTCGTGAGCAAGGACGGAGGTTGCATGGGGTCTTCTACTTCGTGGAGCGCAATCAGCCGCAGGCGCCGTCGCCCCGCCATCATTTGCATGCACGATGTGCTCGACAGGGATTGGCTGCGCGATTTCCTGCAGGAGCTGTCGCGGCGGGCAGAGGTCGTGAGCCTGAGAGAGGTGGTGGACGGATATGCGAGCACGTCCGATTCACACCCACGCGTCGCTGTGACTCTGGACGATGGATACAAGTCGATCCGAACAGTGGTCGAGCCGGCGTGCTCCGAGTTGGGAGTGCCCTTCACGACTTTTGTCTGCGGCGAAGTGCTGACCGGCGGACCCGCGCTTTGGTATGACCGGGTGGAATTGCTGTTGCGCAAGCTGGGGCCGCAGCGTGCAGCCGGATACTGGGGCTTGCGCGGAAGCAGCGACAGGCAACTCATATCCGCGTTGAAGGAAGCGCCGACCCGCATGCTGCTGCAAGGGTTGAGCAATGCGGAGGCCGACGCGTCGATTGACTCCGCCCCGCTGCGCAGCCGGTTCATGAGCGCGGAAGACCTCGCCGTCCTTGCCCGTAACCCCCTTGTGACCATCGGCTCGCACACCTACAGCCATCCGATTCTTTCCAAGCTCGATGTCGCGGAGCGGCGCCTGGAGGTCCAGCGCGGTGTCGACGTCTTGCGCGACGTTTGCCCCTCGCCCATCGAGTTCTTCGCCTATCCCAACGGCAAGCCGGAGGACTTCGACGACGAGGTGATCGCAGCCCTGCGAAGCGCAGGGCTGCGTGCAGCGGTGACCACGGTTCAGCGTCCGCTGCTTCCATCCGATGATCTGATGCGCCTGCCCAGGCTCGGTGTCAGCGAGGGTGATTCCATCGGCAAGCTGGAAGCGAAGTGGTCGTTCCCCTGGTTGAGCGTGGGAGACCTTCGCGAGAAGGCATGGCGCCGCATGTACAGAGGATCATGGCGGGAAGGCCGCGGTCAACCGGCGTGATTGACAGGAATTCGGAAAGCGCACGGCATGCCGCGCGCGGGTTTCCATCACCCCCTCATTCCCGGGGGGCACCTGCAACTCATTCTTGCTAGCAGGGGTCTGCGAGGCAAGACAAACGCAGCGGCAGTGCGATGGCGGACGGTAACGTCTCCACGCTGGCGCGATGGCAAACTGATGCGACGACCCTTTGCCCGATGGTGAAGGCTGCCGGGCGTCTTCGACAGATTCAATGCCCCAGGGGCGGGAGAGTGAGCTGAAATGATTGCACGGAGCAAGCGCACCAGCGCCTTCGTGCCGCTGCGCGCCGCAGCGGTGTCCTTTGCGATGGTTTTGCTGGTCGCGGGCTGCGGCGGCCAAGGCAACAAGGCCTCGCAGACCGCGGCCAAGGTCAACAAGGAAGAGATTACGGTCCATCAGATCAACTTCGTGCTGCAGCAGCAGCGCGGGTTGAGGCCCGAACAGGCCGACGCCGCCAGCCGGCAGGTGCTCGAGCGCCTGATCGACCAAGAGCTTGCGGTGCAGAAGGCCGACGAGCTGAAGCTCGACCGGGATCCTCGGGTGGTGCAGGCGCTGGAGGCGGCCAAGCGCGAGGTGCTTGCGCGTGCATACGTGGACCGCGTCGGCGAGGGGGCGCCGAAGCCTGCTGATGACGAGATCCGCAAGTACTACGGGGACAAGCCTGCGCTCTTCAAGGAGCGACGCATCTACAACATCCAGGAGCTGCAGATCGAGGCGAAGCCCGAGCAGGTGCCCCAGTTGCGGACACATCTGGAAGCGGCGAAGAACATCGGCGAGTTCGTCGAGTGGCTGAAGGCCAACGACTTCAGGTTCGCGGCCAACCAGGCCGTCCGCGCGGCCGAGCAACTGCCTCTGCCGATCCTCGATGCCATGGCCCGGATGAAGGACGGACAGGCGGCGATGAACCCCGCGGGCAGCGGCGTGCAGGTTGTGGTGCTGGCCGGTTCTTCGATGCAGCCGGTGGACTTTGAGCACGCCAAGCCGGCGATCGAGCAGTACCTGCTGAACGAACGCCGCCGCGAACTCGTCGCCAAGGATCTCAAGGACCTGCGCGCCAACGCGAAGATCCAGTACGTCGGCAAGTTCGCCGAGGCTCCCGCTTCTGCCGCATCGGGTGCAGGTGCATCCGTTGCAGGCACGTCGGCTGCTACAACAGCGCCGGCCACCGCTACGTCCACGGCGGTGGTACCTGCTGCACCGGCCGCCTCAGGCGGACTGGACGCATCCTCCATCAGCAAAGGGATGGGACTCAAGTAATGATCAGAGCCAGTTTTTCCTCCACGTTCCGCACGGCTTGGCGCCGCTGCCTGCTCGCCTTGTTCGCGTCGCTGTTCGTGCTGTTCGACGCGGCCGGTGCCGCACGTGCGCAGTCGCATGCAGTTCCGGCTGAGTACCGGCTGGGGGCCGGCGACGTGGTGCGAGTCACCGTGTATCAGAATCCGGATCTCACTCTGGAGGCCAGGGTGTCTGAAGCGGGACAGGTGTCGTATCCGTTGCTCGGAAACGTCCGCCTTGGTGGACTCACCGTGTCGGAGGCCG
>DASTGE010000298.1:0-5370 GCA_035719405.1 Burkholderiaceae bacterium | reverse complement strand
CCTCGATCCCCATCGCCGACATCTTCGCCTGCACGTCGGGCAGCCTGAGGATGTCATCGAAGTCACGGTTCAGCGCGCTCGCAGCGTCAGCCTGCATGCCCTTGGGACCCAGCAGACCCATCCACGCCGTCACCTCCACCTCGTGATATCGAAGCTCCGCGAAGGTAGGCACCTGGGGCAAAAGCTTCGTCCGCTTGCGCTCGGCGACTGCCAATGGCACGAGCCGACCGCTCGCAACATGCTCCGCGGCGGCGCCGGTCGTCATCCATCCCACGCTCACATGGCCTCCCAGCACCTCGTTGAGCAGCGGCGCCAGGCCTCGATACGGCACATGGATGATGCGAATACCGGCCGCGCTGTTGAACAACTCGCCGGCAATGTGCATCGGCGATCCCGCCCCTGGTGTGCCATAGGTCAACGGCTTGCCCGAGCGCGCCAGCGTCACCAGCTGCCTCAAATCCTTGATGCCGCTTGACTGTGCGGTGACCAGCAGGAGCGGGATGCTGCCCGTCTTGATGATGGGAGTGAAGTCGCGCACCACGTCGTGTGCGATGTTGGGCCCGACCTTCAGCACTTGCTGGGCGATGGCGAAGGTACTCGGCGCCAGGAGCAACGTCGTCCCGTCCGGCTTCGCCCGCGCAACCGCCGCGCTGCCGATCGTTCCGCTCGCGCCCGGCCGATTATCGACAATGACTGGACGGCCGAGGCGACCGGCAAGCTTTTCAGCGTAAGTTCGCGCCATCGCATCGACATCGCCGCCGGACGGATAGGCCACGACGATGGTGATCGGGCCGCCGTTGAAGATCGAGAGCGCCAGGCCGGGCTTCATCGCCAATATCGGCAGGCACCCGAAAGCAAACGCCCTCCGGAGGTCATCGGGACGCGAGCGCAAGCGTCGTGCCCGCATGCAATTACGCCCCGGACTCAATGCAGTGTCGAGCGCCACTCGCCGAAGCGCTCGGCCGGAATCGGCTCGCTGATGCAGAACCCCTGCGCCATGTCGCAGCCGAGTTCGGCAAGGCAGTCGAAGGTCGATCGGTCTTCGACGCCTTCGGCGATCACGCCCATATCGAGGTTGTGGGCAAGGTCGATCGTCGAGCGGACAATGGCCGCAGAGTCCTTGTTCGTTCGCATGTCCGATACGAAGGACTGATCGATCTTGATCAAGTCGACCGGCAGCCGCTGCAAATACGACAGCGACGAATAGCCGGTGCCGAAGTCGTCGATCGCCAGCGAGACATCGAGCTGCTTCAGGCGCGTCAACGTCTCCAATGCGCCGGCCGGGTCGTCCATCAACGCGCTCTCCGTCAGCTCGAACTCCATGCTGCCCGGCTCGGTGCCCCATGTGGCCATGGCCCCGCCAATGCGCTCGATCAACTTGGGGTCGTGCAGATCGCGCGCCGAGAGGTTGATCGACAGCGGTATGGACAAGCCCTGCTCCCGCCAGATGTAGCTTTGCCTGAGTGCCGCCTCGAGCACCCAATAGGTGAGCGGCGTGATCAGTCCCGCGCTTTCGGCAAGCTTGATGAACGAGCCGGGGTTGACAAGCCCGAGCCTGGGATGGCGCCAGCGCAGCAACGCCTCGGCACCGCACACGTCGCGCGAAGCCAGGCGCAGCTTCGGCTGACAATACAGTTGAAGCTCATCGTGCTCGATCGCGGATCGCAGGTCGGCCATGAGTGAAAGCCGCTGTGCGCTGTCGCGGTCGAGGCTGCCCTGGAACAGCGTTACCCCCGACGAACTGCGCGCACGTTCCAGGGCCATGCTTGATCGACGCAGCAACGCATCGGCGTCGCTGCCCTGGCCGGGGAAGAGGCTGATGCCGATGCTGCATCGTGCATCGAGCAGTACACCGTCAGAGGGCACGGGGTCGGCCAGCACAGCCTGGATGGCGCGCGCCGCCTGCTGTGCATGCTCAGCCCCGCCGCGGGGGAGGACGACAGCGAATTCGCCATCGGCAGTGCGCGCCAGCGGTCCGTCCTCGCCGACAACGCCACGCAGCCGGTCGGCCACCTCGCGAATCAGGCGGTCGGCCGCGACGTCGCCCAGCGTCTCGTTGATTTCCCTGAAGCGATCGAGCCCGACGCGCAGCAGCGCGAGCGGCTGCCGGGCCTCGGTACAGGACGCGATGGCCTCGGTCAGCAATGTGCGGAGTCGCGTTCGATTGGGCAGCCCGGTCGCAGGGTCGAACCATGCCATGCGGCGAATGGTTTCCTCGGCCGCAGCGGCGGCGGTGCGTGCGCGCAGAGCGCCGAGTCCGAAAGCGAGGTCGGCGGCCATGGCCATCAGCAGCGAGGTCTCCTGCTCGTCGAAGGCATCGCGCTCTCCGGAAAGAATGTGGAAGGTGCCGAGCAACTGCCCGTCCTGGCGAAGGGGCAGCCCGATCGTCGAGGCGAAGCCGCGCCGCTGCGCCTCTTCCGGGAACGGGTAGGTGGTGTCGCGGGCGACATCGTGCACGATCCAGGGACGGCCCTCCTGCAGCCGTCGCAGCAGCCCGCCGTCTTTCCAGCGGCGAGGCAGCGACATGAAGCCATCGTCGACGCCCGACCACGCCGCCGGGCGAACGTCATGGCCGTCCTCGCCTTCCATGAATCCGATCCACGCCAGCCGATAGCCGCACTCCTGCACCGCCACGTCGCAGATCTGCTTGAGCATGGCACGCTCGTCCGTCGCGTGGATCAGAGCGCTGTTGACGGCGGCGCGTGTGCGCAGCGCCCGGTTCAGGTGAAGGATCTCCTGCTCGGCCTGCTCGCGACGCCGCTTCAGGCGCAGCGTCTGCAGACCGAAAGCGAGGTCGTCTGCCACTTCGTACAGCACTTGGCGCTCGTCGTCGCCAAAGGCGTCCGCCTCGGGCGCGGCGATCAGCAGCGCACCGAAGATCTCGCCTTCCACGGTGAGCGGCATCGCCAGCAATGATCCGAAGCCCTCGCGCGTCGAGACCTCGCGCCAGACGACCGGGAAGTCTTCGCTGTGCACATTGAACATGCAGGGGCGGCCCGTGCGAATGGCGGTGCCCGTCGCCGCACGGCCCCGATCGTCGTCGGCCCAGCTGATCGTCGGCAGTTCCTCCAACGGCACGGAGTAGCCATGCGCGGCCAGCCGCGTGACGGTCCGTGATTCGTCGTCCTCCTTGCGGCACACGCTCACGGCCCGATAGCCTGCCACCTCCACCACGACGCGGCAGATCTCCTCCAACAGCGTGGTCTCGTCCTGCACGCGCAGCAGTGCCCGGTTGCTGCCGCTCAATGTCCGCAAGGCCCGGCTCAAGCGCTGCAGCTCCTGGTGATCGGAACGCAATCGGCTCATGGATGTCCCTCGGAGCAGCCCGGATGGCTGTGGGCAGTATAGGAGCCCGAGGGGCGGGCGCCCGGCCGGGGTGAATCCCCCCTCTCTCCCGCCTCACGCTGGCAACAGGCGAGGGAGCTTAATAAGCGAACCCGATCAAGGCGACGGACTCACCGTCCCCATGCACTCGCCGAACCCGATCGCGCGCGCGCCGCTTGCCTCGCACCGACCTCGGATCCAGACGCTGTCGCCATCCAGCAGGAACACCCGCGTCTCGCCTCCCGGCAGTTGCACCGGCACCTTCCCGCCGTGGCTCAATTCGAGCAGCGATCCCCCCTGCCCCGGCTCGGGTCCGGACTGCGTGCCACTGCCGAACAAATCCCCCGGCTGCAGGTTGCAACCGTTGCTCGCGTGATGCGCAAGCATCTGCGCGACCGTCCAGTACGCATCGCGGAAATTGCCCTGAGTCAACAGATGCGGCGCTTCGCCGCGCTCGCGCATGGCCTGAGTCTGCAGCAGCACTTCAAGGCGGATGTCGATCGAGCCCCGCTCGCGGTTGGTCGGCGAGTCGAGGTAGGGCAAGGGCTGCGGGTCGCCCTCCGCCCGCAAGAACGGACGGCGGAACGGCTCCAGCGCTTCCATCGTCACGACCCATGGCGAGATGGTGCTGCCGAAGCTCTTCGACAGGAACGGCCCTAAAGGCTGGTATTCCCATGACTGGATGTCGCGTGCCGACCAGTCGTTGAGCAACACCAGCCCGAAGAGATGAGCCTCGGCCTCGGCCATCGGAATGGGCTCGCCAAGCGTATTGCCGACACCCACCAGCGCACCCACCTCGAGTTCGTAGTCCAGACGCTTCGAAGGCCCGAACTGCGGCATCTCCGCTTCGCCCTTGGTTTGCCCCAAGGGCCGCCGCACGCGGTGGCCGCTCACCACAATGCTCGAACTCCGCCCGTGGTAGGCAATTGGCACCCACTTGTAATTGGGCAGCAGGGGATTGTCCGGCCGGAACAGTTTGCCCACCGTCGTGGCGTGATGGATGCCTGCGTAGAAGTCGGTGTAGTCGCCGATGCGACAAGGCACTGTCAGTTCGATGCCGGACTGTGGCACGAGGCAGGCCTCGAGCAGGCGCTGCACATTGCTGCCCTCTCGAAGTCCTTCGGACAGGAGCGCCCGCAACTCGCGGCGGGCGACGGGGCCCATTGCCATGAAGCGGTTCAGGTCGCCTTCGGCCAGGGGCTGCAGCAGGCGCTGCGCCGCATCGTCCCACGGGCACAACTCGTGCACGGCACGCAAATCCAGCACCTGGTCGCCGATCGCAACGCCAATGCGCCAGGCCCTGCTGCTGCGCGCCCTGCGGAAACGGCCGAAGGGCAGGTTCTGGATCGGGAAGTCGGTGCGTTCGTCGTTGGCACTTTCAACCCAGCTTCGAAGAGAAGGGTCATGGGTACGGTCGGTCATGATCGATTCCCTCGTGTCAGCCCTTGAAACGATCCTTCAGCCCGGACCAGCAGTTTGAATAGCTGCGATCCAGCGGTGCGTCCTGAAGCGCAAAGGCGGTCGGGCGGAAGCACCAGCGGCTTTCGAACATGAAGGCCAGCGTGTTGTCGAGCTTGTGCGGCGCCAGTTCGACGTTGCTGGCCTTCTCGAACGCTTCGGTATCGGGCCCGTGCGGCACCATGCAATTGTGCAGGCTCATGCCGCCGGGCTTGAAGCCCTCGGGCTTGGCGTCGTACTGGCCGTAGACCAGTCCCATGAATTCGCTCATGATGTTTCGGTGGTACCAGGGTGGACGGAACGTGTCCTCGGCCACCATCCAGCGAGGAGGAAAAATCACGAAGTCGCAATTCGCCGTGCCGGCGGTGTCCGATGGCGAAGTGAGCACGGTGAAGATGGACGGATCCGGATGGTCGAAGCTCACCGTGTTCATCGTGTTGAAGCGCGCGAGGTCGTACTTGTACGGGTAGTAGTTGCCGTGCCAGGCCACGACGTCGAGCGGCGAATGGCCGAACCTCGCGCTCCACATGTGCCCTGCGAACTTGGCGAGGACCTCGGTGGGCGCGTCGCGATCCTCGAACGCGGCGA
>DASTGE010000297.1:0-9290 GCA_035719405.1 Burkholderiaceae bacterium | reverse complement strand
ACAGCGCGGTGCCCGGCTCGACTTGCGCACCGCGCCGCACCGACAAGGCAACGAGGCGACCGGCCGACGGAGCGGCAACCCGCGTCATCTCCGCCTCCGCATATCCGACGATCGGCGAGTTGCCGTCGTCATGACTGCCGCAGGCCGCGATCATCGAACAGGCCAGCGCACACAAAGTTGCACGCATCATTTCCATGGCGACAGCTTCTCATATGCGCACGGTTGCGCACACGCTCCGCTCGGCCGGTGAATTCTGCGGGAGCTGAAGCAGGGCGGGTCAATGCCTGTCGTGCGCCCCGGCCTCGAAGTCAGTTCGACGTTCGTTCGAAGTGATCATTGCCGATCGACTTCTTTCATTTCATGAAGCTTTCCACGGCGACTACCGTCTCACCCTTCCTGCGCAGCTCGCACACCAGTAACGGACTGTAATCTTCGGACACCACGACAGGAGCGAGCAAGGACATGGGCAACTTGAACAATGGATCGAGGGAGCGCATGAACAAGCGCGTCGTGACCCGTTGGACAATGTTTGCAACCGTATGGGCGCTGGCATTGGGAGGAACAGCGGGATGCGGAGGTGGGCAAGCAGATTCGTCCTCCGCAGCACTTGGTGATGACACCTCGGGAGTCAGCTTCGCCTTTGGAAAGCGCACGGTGGCACCTGCACCTGCACCCGTGACAAACAGCACGATCGTGAGCATCGACGCGACCGCGAGCGTTCATCCCATTTCCCCGCTCGTTTATGGCGTCAACTCCTACAACGACGTGGCGGCCACGCTGTCCGCAATCAACAGCCCGATCAACAGGTTTGGCGGCAACGCATCCACCCAATACAACTGGAAGGTCAATGCGACCAATCGCGGGAGCGACTGGTTCTTCGAGAGCACGGACGAGGGCTCAGCCAATCCCGGGCAGGCCGTTCTCGACATGGTCAACGCCGGCCGGCAGGCTGGGGCTCAGAGCATGGTGACCGTACCCATGCTGGGGTGGGTTGCGAAGCAGAATGGCGACCGTTCCAAGCTGTCCTCGTTTTCACTGGCGAAATACGGCGCACAGCAGGCAAGCGATTCGCAGTGGATGGCCGACGCCGGCAACGGAGTGCGTGCGGACGGCACGAATATCACCGGCAACGATCCCAACGATGCCGACGTACCTGCCGATGCAAGCTTCCATCAGGGCCTCGTGCAACTGCTGGGCCAGAATTTCGGCAATGCGGCCAGCGGCGGCGTTCGTTACTACATCATGGACAACGAACACAGCCTGTGGCAATCGTCGCATCGCAACGTGCATCCGCAGGGCGCCGGAATGGATGAGGTGTACAGCAAGCTGGTTTCGACGGCGAGCATGGTCAAGAGCATCGACCCTTCAGCGCAGATTGTCGGACCCGAGGAATGGGGCTGGACCGGATACTTATATTCCGGAAAAGACCAGCAGGCCGGCAACGCGAACGACAAGCTGGCCCACGGCGGGATGGATTACATGCCGTGGCTGCTGAAGCAGATGAAAGCCTACGAGACGGCCAACGGCAAGCGTCTGCTGGACGTCTTCTCGTTGCACTTCTATCCCCAAGGCGGAGAGAACTCCGACGACACCTCGATTGCCACACAGCAGCGACGCAACCGCTCGACGCGCGCCCTGTGGGATCCGTCGTACGTGGACGAGACCTGGATCAACACACCGGTGCAACTCATCCCGCGGATGAAGGCGTGGGTGCAGAACTACTATCCGGGCACGAAGATCGCGCTCACGGAATACGACTGGGGCGCCGTATCCCACATCAGCGGTGCAATCGCGCAGGCCGACATCCTTGGCATTCTCGGTCGCGAAGGGGTGGATATCGCGACGCGTTGGGGCTCACTGCCGATCGGAAGCCCCGTCTTCAAGGCTTTCCAGATGTACCGCAACTACGATGGCGTCAAGTCGACCTTCGGCGAAACGTCGGTCTCGGCCGCGGTACCCAACCCCGATACGTTGAGCGCCTTTGCAGCTCTGCGGGCAAGCGACCACGCATTGACCGTGATGGTGATCAACAAGGACCTCTCGAACACGGCACCTGTGAGCCTCAAGCTCGCCCATTTCGGCACCGGCTCGGGCACCGTGCAGCGCTGGCAGCTGACAAGCGCCAACACAATCGTGCAACTCGGATCCGTGTCGTATGGCCGTTCAGCGATCAACGACAGCGTGCCGCCGCAGAGCATCACCCTTTATGTGGTGAAGTAGCAAGCCCGATCGAGGGCGGGCGCCATGATAACTGCCATGACCGGCCCCGCCCTCGACAACATTCTTGGTTCCAATTTCATGGAATCATCCATTTGCGCACGCCTTGAGCGTGCGTGCGACCTCGTCGAGGTCCTTGCTTGCACCTCCATGCCCGCGTCGATGCCCTTGCAGGCCATCGGAATCTCGTCGATCAGCTCCTTGTCGTTGCGACAACTCGCATCAGGACTCTTGCTACGCCGCTCAAATGAGGGTCTGAAGCGCCGATAAATCAGATGCGGCGCGAACACAATATTAGCCCTGTATTAGCCCGAAGAGCGAGCTGTCCACTGGAGAACAGCGATGGACCCGAGCAACGCGGTCAATGAACACTACCTCGGCCACGTCGTCCAGATGTCGGAGGACACCGATGTCGAGGCTGGCGAAGACATATTCGCCAGCAATGGAATAAAGCTTCTGTCGAAGCGGGCAAGAATAGATGGCAAGACGCGCGATCTGCTTCTCCAGCACAAGCTGACCAAGCCGCTCGAAACCATGGTGCGCGTCATCGACGGCGTGGGCACGCGTCGCATCGACCGCGTGGCTGAAGCCATGCTCGACCAGCATCCGCTGCTGGCTTACGTGTGTGGCCAAACGTCGGCGCGGCTTCTGGCCGACGAACTGCGCAACCTCGTCCTCACACCCCAGGTCGACTCCCTGCTGAGTGTCTATGCCGCACATGCGCCGGGCAAGCTGGAGCATGCGGTTGGCATCGCGTTGCTGAGTGCCGCAATGGGACATGACTTCGGCAGTACAAGCGGTTGCGAGTCGCAGACGCTGATCCTGGCCGGCCTGCTTCACGATGTCGGTGAACTCTACATCGATCCGGCCTATTTGAAGGCTGGCACTCGCCTGCAGGCAAAGCAATGGAAACACATCGCCACGCACCCTATCGTGGGCGCCCGGGTACTGAAGGAAATGCCGGGCGCCGGTGCGCAGGTGTCAAGCGCAGTCTTGCATCATCATGAACGGCTCGACGGGTTTGGATATCCCCAGGGAGCACGTGCCGACCGCACGCCCATGGCCGGGCAGGTGCTCGCCGTGTCGGAGCTGCTGATGGGTCTCATGGAATCGGGAGCCAACCACGGGCTTCGCGCAGACATCGCGATGAAGCTCGTCCCCGGCGAGTTCAATCGCGCGTTGCTGGATCGCGTCGTGACGGCAGCCCGGCGCGTGCAACCGAAGGGCCATGAAGCCAACGTGATGGCCGACGAGCTGGCCGCCGGCATGAGCTCTCTGGCCCGTTCGTTGCGGAACTTGCGGGAGGTCAAGACCATCATCGCAAGCGAAAGCGCGGGCTACAGCGAAGCATTGCGACGCCAGCTCGATGAAGCTGTGCAACGCTGCGAGCGCATTCGCATTGCGTTCGCGAGTACCGGCCTCGAAGGAATGAACGAGCAGCGACTGGGCGAGCATCTGAGCGGTGTGGATGACAACACGCTCATGGAAATCGGAATCGTGTTGCGAGAGCTGCAATGGCGCCTCAGCGAACTCGAGCGCTTTTCCACGATACGCGCAGAGCGCCTGTCGACCCGGGAAGCTCGAAAAGTTCAGCAATTGCTCGGGCAAATTGTCGCAAACCCCCAACCTGCGCCCGAACTGAATAGGACTGCATCAACGGCAAAACCGGGCAACGCAGATCGCACACGAAGCGCCATGTCGACGGCGGGGGTCTGAGCCTGGAGAGAAATCGGTTCAACACGCCCGCGTGATGTGCTTGGGCGATTTACTGACCTACTGCACGACAATCCGCTCACACAACATGGGCGCCTCGCTCCGCTTGAAGAAGCGCCTGCTCGCTGGATCGCGGTGGATCGACACGGGACCAATTTTCCCCGATGCCCTCCAGTTCTTGTGGGCGAAGACGTCAGCGGTCGTACCAGCAGCGAATCGGGTGCCGTCGTTCAAGCGCCGTCGAATTGCGAACGCACGAATCGCCACACCAAGCTCGAAGCGTCGGGACCTTTCGGATCGCTGAAGTTCTGCCGCCCGTCCCCCCCGCTCCAGGCATGGCCGAGTCCCTGCACCTCGCACAAGGTTGCGACCATGCGACGGCCACGCTTGTAGTCGATGACATGCATGGGATGGCGCTGCCCTCGCTGGAGCACCCGCTCCCTGCCTGCTTGCGCGCCTGCGGCCTGCGCCCACATTTCCGCTGCCGCAGTTGCATTGCGCACCGACACAAGCGGATCCTCCCTGCCATGCAGTACCAGCAGCGGCGGCAGGGGCGCCTCAACGGTCATGGCCGGCTCCATCATCAATGGTCGACCTTGCCCGAACCCCATCATTGCGCGCGCCGCGGTGCCTGAGGAGCACGCCATGCCTGGCGGCACGCCGGAGTGCATCGCTACGGCGCAGAAAAGATGGGGCCGTCGCACGCCCAACAGGGCCGCCATGCTGGCGCCGGCTGAAAGACCTGCAATGGCGATACGTTCGCGGTCGGCGCCGTAGAGCATGACCGCCTGCTCGATCGCCACTGCAAGCGTGGCAACCTCCGCCAATGCCCGGCCGGTCCGGGTGTCGAACCAGTTCCAGCAGCCTTGGGGATTTACGCGGCGGTCTTGCTCTGGATAGAGCACCAGGAAGCCATGGCGCCCGGCAACGCGATTCATTCCTGTGCTCAATGCGAACACATGTGCATCCTGGCCACATCCGTGCAGCATCACCAGCATCGGCAGGGGCCGGCGGGAGCGAATCACCGCGGGCCGGAAGAGACGCCAGCGCCGCATCCCGGCCGGCCCCAACGCAGCCCCCTGCAGCCAATCGCCGTGTCCGGGCGGAGGAGCATCGGCGGCAAGCGCGGCCTTGACAAGCTGTCGTGCCGCCTTTTCACCGGCACGAGCCAAAGTTCGGACCTGCTGCTTTGCGGCGCGCTTCCAGATTGAGGCGAGTTTCAGGGACGACATTGAGCTGACTGCATTGAACCAGTTGCCAGGCCAAAATGCTGCATGGATGCGAAAGTGCTGCCCACCTTGTCAGTGCCGGAGGGTGTGATCGCCCGACCGTCTGCTGGCCACTTGCTCGAATTCGACCTCACGACCCTGCCACGGGCTGGTGACAAACCGCTTCGATGTTGTGCCCGTCCGGTGCAATGACGAAGGCCGCATAGTAGTTCGCGTGGTATTGCCTGCGCAGGCCGGGCGGGCCGTTGTCCTTGCCCCCTGCCTCCAGAGCCGCGCGATAGAAAGCGTCGACCTGCTGGCGACTTTCGGCAGTGAACGCCATGTGAAGATGCGCCGGCTTCTCCTCCGTATGGAACAAGCACAGTGAACCTTCACCCTTTGAGACGAGCTCGATACCATATGACGGCACCCCCTCCGGACCGGCAGTCACGCCAAGCGGTCCGAGCGCTTTGAGAAAGAACGCTTTGCTCGCTGCGTAGTCGCTGACTCCGAATTTGACGTGGTCAAACATCAGTTCTCCCTGAGCACGTGGTCTGCGCGAGGCCCGACATTTACGGCCGCCCGGGATCGTACATACAAGCGGCGGGAATGGGCACCCCAGACACTGACAGGTCATTCAAGGGGTGCCGCGCAGTCGGGCGCCGACGCGGCTGGCTCACGGGCCGAGTTCGATGGGACAGCCGAAATGGGAATGCTGCTTGCTGTGCGGGAGAAACGTGATTGATCTGCCGGAGCAACATGACGATCGACTGGATCAACTTCACACCGGGTCCTGCACTCGCCGGCGGCGTCCTGGTCGGCATGGCCGCTGGCCTCATTGTCCTTGCAAACGGACGCGTGGCCGGCATCTCCGGCATCACCGGGGGGCTGCTGGTGTCGCCGCGCGGCGATATGGCGTGGCGCGCAATGTTCCTTGCCGGACTACTGCTCGCGCCGGTCGCATGGTCGCTTTTCAGCGACCTGCCTGAGATCCAGATCCACGCCGGCTACGAGTTGACGGCGCTCGCCGGCCTGATTGTCGGCATCGGCACGCGCTACGGTTCCGGCTGCACGAGCGGCCACGGCGTGTGCGGGCTGGCACGCCTGTCGCCGCGCTCACTCGTCGCGACACTCGCGTTCATGGGCACCGGCTTCCTCACCGTCTTTGTCGTGCGCCATGTCCTGTAGCCAGCAGCCGAGGAGCTCCGCATGAAGGAGATGACATCGTTCCTCGCGGGCCTGCTGTTCGGGCTCGGCCTGCTGCTTGCGGACATGGTGAACCCCGCGAAGGTGCAGGGGTTCCTTGATCTCGCAGGCCCATGGGACCCGTCGCTTGCCGTCGTGATGGTGGGCGCCATTGCGGTCGGCTTGCTCGCCTTCAGCCTTGCGAAGGGGCGCACCGTGTCGCTGCTCGGGGAGCCCATGCGCCTTCCGACCTCGCGCGACATCGACCGCCGCCTCGTGCTCGGCAGCATGGCGTTCGGCCTGGGATGGGGGTTGGCTGGCTTGTGCCCCGGGCCGGCGCTCGTCCTTGTCGGCGCCGGCGTGCGTCCGGCGGGCGTGTTCTTCGTGGCGATGATCGTAGGCATGGCTGCGTACGAAGCGATCGAGCATCGACGCGGCCAGCTACGCCAGGAACGGGTCGCGCACCGAGGGTAAGACCGACTTCTGAACCGATGCCGCTACGCGCCGGGCAGCTTGGGGCAGTTGATCCTAGACCGTCGCGGCCTCCACCAGTGAGTTGCGCTTGTCAAGTGCTCAAGCGCGACGTCAACTGCCGCCGAGGGCACGCCAGGCTCGCTCCAAGCGCTGCCGGGCCTCGTCAGCGATGGGCTGCACGTCGGGCCGGCCCACCAAGTCCACGATGGTCAGCGGATCGATGAACGACACTACCACCCGCCCGGGCGCCTCCTCGCGCACCACCACGTTGCAAGGCAGGAGCAGGCCGATGTCGGGCTCGACCTGCAACGCCTTGTGCGCGAGCGGCGGGTTGCACGCGCCGAGGATGCGGTAGGGCGCGACGTCGGCGCCCAGCTTCTGCTTGAGCGTGGCTTGAACGTCGATGTCGGTAAGAACGCCGAAGCCCTCGTCCTTTAAAGCGGCGATCGCCCGTTCCACTGCCACGTCAAACGGCGCCTCCAGTGTCGTGCTGAATCCATACATCGCAATCTTCCTTATCAAGCGAGCGCGGCGCGCTCGGTGTCCGCCGGGGCAGGCGTGAGTACCCGGCCGTCGCGGTCTATCACGCGCACGTCGACCACGATGGCCGGCCGCACGCTCTGCGTCACAGTGCAGAAGTCCTCGAACTGCCCAAGCACGCGGTCGAGCGAGCGCAACTCAGCAACGCTTGCACCGAGCGTGATGTCGACGTCGATGCGCTCGATCCGCAGCCGGTTCTGCGCATTGCGCGCCATCTGCACCGACGCAACCGTGCGCATGGGCTCGGCCTGGTTCTTGAACTTGCGCAAGGCGAACAGCAGGCTCGCAGCGAGGCAGTTGGCCACCGCGGTGCCAAGCAACCGCACCGGGTCCGGTCCACACCCGCCGCCGAGCGGAGGCGGTTCGTCGGTGACGAGCGGAGGCAGCGTCGCCTCGTCGAAATGCACCTCGAAGCGGTAGTCCGCCTGCTGCACCAGCTCGAGGGTGATGCGTTCGCTCATGGCGACGCACCCTCAGCGCTTCAGGCCTGCACACGCATCGCGCCGCGGCTGCGACGGCATGGTACGCCCCTGGTCCTTGGCGCGTGCCGCCATCGACTCGTGGTGCTGGTCCATGTAGGTCCTGCATTCGTCATAGGTCGTCATGGCTCGCATCCGGGCCTGGTGCTCCTGCCGTTCCTGCGGGGTCATCAGCGACCAGCCGGGTGTGAAGTCGCTGCCCCAGCGGCCACCCATGCGGCCTCCGGGACCGCCTGGACCGCCGTGCGGCATGCTGGCCGCAGGCCCGGAACCGTAGCCGGGACGAGGGCCGGGCTGCGCGAGCGTCGTCGATGCGCTCAACGCCAGCACTGCCGTGGCGGCCAGAAGTCGGATCGTCTTCATCGTGGTTCCTTTCGGGAATGAAAGTGGGTGGGTCAGCAGCCGGCAGATACGCCGAGCTTGCGAAGGAAAATTTCGAGCGGGCACCAGCGTGTGAACGAGCTCTGCAGCAGGTTGGCGCCGACGAAGGCGGTGAACGCCAGCCACCACGTGCTCACGAAGAGTGGACTGCCCGGAACGCCGAGCGCGAGGGAAACGAGAATGAACGTCCCGGCGAAGAGCCGGACGAGTTGCCAGGAAGTCATGCGGGAGCTCCTTCGGACGACGATGAGGGAGACGCCGCGAGCACCGGGCGGTGCCGGTAGGCGACGTAGTACAGGAGCGGGATCACGACGAGCGTGAGCAGCGTGCTGACGAGGATCCCGAAGATCAGCGAGATGGCGAGCCCGTTGAAGATCGGGTCGTCGAGGATGAACAAGGCACCCAGCATGGCGGCCAGGCCGGTGAGCAGAATCGGCTGGGCGCGCGTGGCCGCCGAGCGCACCACCGCGTCCGCGAGCGGCACGCCCTGCGCGGCCTGCAGGCGGATGAAGTCCACCAGCAGGATCGAGTTGCGCACGATAATGCCGGCCAACGCGATCATGCCGATCATGCTCGTGGCCGTGAACTGCGCGCCCAGCAGCGCATGGCCCGGCATCACGCCGATCAGCGTCAGCGGGATCGGCGCCATGATGATGAGCGGCGCGAGGTACGAGCCGAACTGCGCCACCACCAGCAGGTAAATGAGGACCAGACCCACCGCGTAAGCGGCACCCATGTCGCGGAACGTCTCGTAGGTGACCTGCCACTCGCCGTCCCACTTGATCGCATAGCCGCGCCACGCGTCGTCCGGCGCACGGATGAAATGCTCGCCAAGGGTGCCGCCGTCAGGGGTGGCGACCGCCCGCAGCGCGCGACGCATCGCGAACATGCCGTACAACGGACTGTCGACACGCCCCGCCATGTCGCCGACAACATAGTTCACCGGCAGCAGGTCCTTGTGGTAGACGGGCTGTTCGCGCAGCGTGTCGCTGACGCTGACCAGCTCGCGAATCGGCACCATCTGCCCGGCGGCTCCGCGCACGGTGAGCTGCAGCAGTGCGTCGAGGTCGCCATGCAGCTCATCGGGCAGCTG
>DASTGE010000296.1:0-7852 GCA_035719405.1 Burkholderiaceae bacterium | reverse complement strand
AAGATCCTGACCGCCAAGGTCTACGACGTGGCGATTGAATCGCCTCTGGAGCCTGCTCGGATCCTGTCACGCCGCCTCGGCAACCAGGTGTTCCTCAAGCGCGAGGACGATCAGGCCGTCTTCAGTTTCAAGCTTCGGGGGGCCTACAACAAGATGGCGCACCTCAGCCCCGAGCAGTTGGCGCGCGGGGTGATCTGTGCATCAGCGGGAAACCATGCCCAGGGCGTCGCCTTGAGCGCACGGCACCTGAAGTGCAAATCCGTGATCGTGATGCCGGTGACGACGCCGCGGGTGAAGGTCGACGCCGTGCAATCGCTTGGCGGGGAGGTTGTGCTGCATGGCGACAGTTATTCCGACGCCTACCTCCACGCCCTCGAACTTGAAAAGTCGCGCAGGCTCACCTTCGTGCATCCGTTCGATGACCCCGACGTCATCGCCGGGCAAGGCACCATCGCCATGGAGATTCTGCGGCAGCACGAAGGGCCGATCGACGCCGTCTTCGTCGCGATCGGCGGCGGTGGGCTGGTCTCCGGGGTTGCCGCCTACATCAAGGCGGTGCGGCCGGAGATCAAGGTAATCGGGGTGCAGACCACAGATTCAGATGCCATGGTGCGCTCCGTGAAGGCCGGCAAGCGGGTGCAGCTTGCCGACGTCGGCCTTTTCTGCGACGGCACGGCTGTGAAACTGGTCGGCGAAGAGACTTTTCGTCTCGCGCGGGAACTGGTGGACGAGTACGTCGTCGTCGACACCGATGCCGTGTGTGCCGCCATCAAGGACATGTTCCAGGACACGCGCAGCATCCTTGAGCCTTCCGGGGCCATGACCGTCGCGGCCGTCAAGCAGTACGTCGAGACGAACAAGCCCAAGGGCAAGACCTTCGTCGTTGTGACGAGCGGCGCCAACATGAATTTCGACCGCCTCCGCTTCGTGGCCGAACGCGCGGAAGTGGGCGAACAGCGCGAGGCCGTGTTTGCGGTGACGATGCCCGAGGAGCGGGGTTCGTTCCGGCGTTTTTGCGAGCTGATCGGTCCGCGCAGCGTTACCGAGTTCAATTATCGCATCTCGGATCCGCAGATCGCCCATGTGTTCGTTGGCCTGTCCATCTCCGGGCGCGAGGAGGCCGATCGGATCGAGCGCAACTTCGTGCGCCACGGCTTCGCGACGATCAACCTCACCGACAATGAACTGGCCAAGCAGCACTTGCGCCATATGGTGGGCGGGCGGTCAGACTTGGCGGAGAACGAGCAGTTGTACCGCTTCATCTTCCCGGAGCGTCCCGGCGCCCTGATGAAGTTTTTGTCGCAACTGCACCCCGATTGGAACATCAGCCTGTTTCACTATCGTAACCAGGGCGCGGACTACGGTCGCATCCTGGTCGGCATCCAGGTGCCCAAGGACGATCGCAAGGCGCTCCGCGAATTCCTGGATACCCTCGCCTATCCGTTCGTCGAAGAGACTTCCAATCCCGCTTACCGGCTATTTCTTCGCTGACGGAACCGCTGCTGTCGTACGGCGACGCGGGCGCCTGCGCAACAATGCCGACTGGAACGCCGTTCGCTGCCGAAAATGTCCGCCAATCGTTCGCTGATCGCCTCAAGCTCGAACCCGCCGCTTGAGCGGGCTTTGCGTGACAAGCTGCACAAGCGCAGCGACATAATGGGCAGCCTGGGCGAGCTGGAGTCGCTGGCAGTCCGCCTGGGGTTGATGCAGGCGACTCTCAAGCCTCGCCTTCGCGACCCGCAGGTGCTCGTCTTCGCGTCGGACCACGGGCTGGCCGTCGACGGCATTGGGGGCCCTGACTCGCACGCAACCGGCGAGCAGGTCCAGCAGCTGCTCAGTGGGCAGTCGCCCGTTGCAGTATTCGCCCGCGTCCAGGGCATGGAACTGACGGTCGTGGACGGCGGACTCTGTGAAAGGCTGCCACCGCACGACCGGCTTCTGCGTCGCAAGATCGCGCATGGCACCCGTAACTCACGGGCGGGTCCGGCCATGTCGGTCGAGCAGGCGCACGCGGCAATTCGGGCAGGCATGGAGATCGCTGATTCGATGCCCGGCAATGCGATCGCCTGCGCCGGTATCGGCATCGGCTCGCACGAGAGTGCGGCCCTGCTCATGTCGCGCCTCGCCAAGGTACCTGTGCGGGATCTCATCGTTTCAGGGCCGGATATGTCGCCGGAGCTGCTGTCGCATCTGCTGCTGGTGCTGCAGGGTGCGCTGGGGCGCCATCATGATGCGAACGAGCCAGTCGAAACCCTCGCTGCGCTGGGCGGATTCGAGATCGCGATGATGGTCGGTGTGATGCTAGTCGCGGCGGGAAAGCGGCGGCTCATCATGGTCGACGGAATGGCCGCATGCGCGGCGCTCCTGATCGCCTCGCACATTTCAGCCGCCGTCACTGACTACTGCGTGTTTTGCCGCAGTCACCGGCACATGGGACTCGACCGCGCATTGCAGCTGTTTCGCGCCTCGGCGTTGCTGGAACTGGGCATGCAGAGCATCGACGGCACCGGCGCGGCGCTGGCATGGCCGCTCGTCCGCAGTGCGGCAGCGCTGCTGACAGAACTGACCGATGGCGAGGAGCCTGGTCCAACCCGGCCGGTACCGACACTAACGGCCGAGTTACCGGGCGAGAACTGAGCCCTCTACATCACTACTGGCGAAGGACGCCGGGTGGCAGCGCAGGCGTCGCGCCCGGTGGCAGCACAGGTATCGTGCCGGGCTGAGGCGCCGGCTGCTGCATAGGCGCAGCAGTCGCTGACGGCTGCATCGGCATTCCGCCAGGCGGTTGAGCAGGAGAGACGGGCGCCTGTGCCGCAACAGGCGGGATGCCAGATGGCGGTGAGTTGTATGACGGGGGCGCACTGTAACCTGCCCCTGTCTGCATACCGGGAACTGCGGGTAGCGGTGGATTCAGCGACATCTGAGGAAGCGTTCCCGTGGCTGCCGGCGAAGGAGGCGGCAACTCGAGGCGAACCTGCGTCGGTCCGCCCGCAGGCCCGATCTCCACGCCGCGCGCCTTCACACCTTGCAACACCATCCCGACATCCTCAATGGCGGCGCCGACGCGATACGGCTTTGCCAGCTTGCCGTCGACCGAAAGAACGGCAATACCTTCGCCAGCGGCAGTCCGCGGCGCCACCACCCCGATGAGTTTGAAGCGGCTGGTTGCCTCCGGAACGAGGGCAGCGGCAACCGGCACGGCCTCGACTGGCTCCGCGCCCAACAGCCGCGTGAGTGGCCCTTTCGGAGAGCCCATTTGCGCAACCGCCACCGCATCGACAGGTGCACGCAAGGGGGTGCCACCGAGCCTCGTGCCCCAGAAGACGGCACTCGCGGCAACCGCGCCCCAAACGAAGAACGCCAATAAACGTGCCGTCATCCGGCGATTATCATTCAAAGCTTCTTGTCATCATCGCGGCGCTCCATCCCCGAGCGCGACATTTCTCCTCGCGTTCACCAAAGCGCGATCGATTGCAATTCCATGAGACGCAGAACCTCACCCCGCCACCGCGGCTTCACGTTGATCGAACTGATGGTCGTCGTCGTGATCATCGGCGTGCTGGCAGCCCTGATCGTGCCGAATGTGCTGGAGCGCGCCGACGATGCGCGCGTGACCGCAGCGCGCACGGACGTGAACAACCTGATGCAGGCGCTCAAGCTGTACAAGCTCGACAACCAGCGCTACCCCACATCCGAGCAGGGACTGGAGGCGCTGGTACGCAAGCCCTCCAGCGGACCCACACCTCCCAACTGGAAGCCCTACCTCGACAAGCTTCCGAACGACCCCTGGGGTCGGCCTTACCAGTACGTCAATCCCGGCGTAAAGGGCGAGATCGACGTGTTCAGCTTCGGCGCGGACGGCCAGCCGGGCGGTGAGGGCAAGAATGGCGACATCGGTTCCTGGCAGTGACATCCATCTCGCGCCGCGCGGCCCGCGGCTTCACGCTGGTCGAGTTGATGGTCGTCATGGCCCTCATTGCGATCGCGGTAGCCGTCGGCAGCCTCGCCTTGCGCGACCCGGCGGCGACCCGGCTGGAGCGGGAGGCTGTGCGATTGTCGGCATTGCTGGAATCGGCCCGGGCCGAGGCGCGGTCGCTCGGCCTGCCCGTGCGATGGCAGCCACTCCCTCTCGATCCGCAGGCTCCGCAGGGAGACCAGTTCCGCTTCATCGGTCTGCCGTCGAGCACGCAGATGCCAACCCACTGGCTCGGGGAAGGCGTGGTGGCGCAGGTGATCGGCGCGACCGCTGTTCGGCTCGGGCCCGAGGCAACGATCGGGTCGCAGCGCATCGTGTTGCGGCTGGATCAGCAGAGCGTCGTGCTTTCGACCGACGGCATCGGACCCTTCGTCATCACGGGTGACGCTGAAAGCGTGCGATGAGACGCACAACCAGTGGCTTCACGCTGATCGAGGTGCTCGTAGCGCTGGCGATCGTGGCGGTGGCGCTGGGTGCGGGCATCAAAGCCGCAGGCGCGCTCAGCGCGAACGCGCAGCGCCTGGCGGACGTGACGGCCGCGCAGTGGTGCGCCGACAACCTGCTCGTGAACCTGAAGCTCGGGCATCAGTTCCCTGGTATTGGCGACTCCGACTTCAAGTGCGAGCAACTCGGGCGCCCCTACAGCGTCAGGCAGGTGGTTCGCCCCACGCCGAACCCGAACTTCCGTCGAGTGGATGCCAACGTGAGCGACGACGCCGGGCAGCCGCTGCTGACGGTGTCCACCGTGATCCCCCGATGGTAGCGACGAGGCGCACCGCTTCGCGCGGCTTTACGCTGGTCGAAGTGCTGGTGGCACTGTTCGTGATGGCGCTGCTCGCTGCCATGGCATGGCAGGGCGTCGACGGGATTGCCCGGGCACGCAGCGTCGGGCAAGAGCGCATTGAACAGTCGCTGCGGGTACAGACGGTGCTGATGCAGTGGGAGCAGGATCTGGCAGCTTTGCAAGACACCAATGCAGTACCGCCGCTTACCTTCGACGGCGCCACTGTGCGCCTCGTCCGCCGTGCAGAGGGTGGCGTCCAGATGGTCGCCTGGTCGCTACGCGGCGGCCATTGGATGCGCTGGAGCGGCCCGACCGTCACCCGTGCCATCGGGCTGCAGGACAGCTGGATGCGCAGTCAACAACTGCTGGGCAACGAACCGGGGCAGCTCGACGCCCTTCCTGGTATCGACGGCTGGCAGGTTTACTTCTACCGCAACAACAGTTGGAGCAACGCGCAGTCGACGGGCGACGTGAAGGAAGCCCCACCGGTGCCGGCTCAACCGGGAGCGCCGACGCCGCCGACCCAAGTCCTTCCCACCGGCGTGCGCATCGTGCTGACCTTCAACGGCGCGCCTTTGCAAGGCAGCCTGACACGCGACGTGATGCTTGCACTTCAGCCGCAATGAACCGGAGCAACGAAATGTGGAAGCGGCAGCGCGGTGCGGCCCTGCTTCTGGCAATGGTGATCCTGACGCTAATTGCCACGCTCGCCTCGGCGATGGTGTGGCAGCAATGGCGCGCGATCCAGGTGGAGGCGGCCGAACGGGGTCGGCAGCAGGCCGGGTGGATTCTGGTCGGTGCGCTCGACTGGGCGCGGCTGATCCTGCGCGAAGACAACCCGAAGTCCGACAACCTGGGCGAGCCGTGGGCCGTACCGCTGGCCGAAGCCCGGCTGTCGACCTTCCTTGCTGCCGACAAGAACAACAACGTCGACGACGGAAGTGCTCCGGAGGCGTTCCTCTCGGGCGTGATCGAGGACGCACAGGCGAAGTACAACCTGCGGAACCTCGTCGACGGCGAGTTCCAGCTTGTACCGAAAGAGGTGGCCGTGCTGCAAAGACTGTGCGAAATCGCCGGCGCGCCGCCGCAACTCGCCACCCAGCTGGCTGAGGCGCTGACGCTCAGTTGGAGAGGAACAGGTAACGGCGCGGCAGTCACCCCCCGGACGGTCGAAGAACTGGTGTGGCTTGGTCTCGACCCTGACGCACTGAAACGCCTCACACCCTGGGTGACGTTGTTGCCCGAGCCCACCACACTCAACCTGAACACCGCCCCGCGCGAGGTGATCGCGGCCGTATTCGAAGGGGGGGACATGAGCACGGCCGAGCGGCTGGTCCAGGCGCGCCAGCGCAAGCCGTTCGAGCAGGTACAGGACATTCAGCCTTTGCTGCCCTCGAACGTGAAGCTCGAGGATCAGCGGATCGGCGTCAACACCAGTTACTTCGAGGTGCGCGGACAGGTGCGTCTGGGCGACAGGGTGCTGCAGGAGCGATCCCTCGTGCAACGCAAAGATCGCAACAGGATCGTGGCTTTACACCGCGAGCAGGTGAACTTGATGGCCGCAGGGAGCTGAAGGCGGGCACAATGCAGCCCGCTTTTGCGAGTCGCTTGCAGGAGTTGTGTAAGTCTTTGATTCAGTAAGCCTACCTGCCGCTCCCTTCCGATGTCGATCCTCGTCGTGCAGATCCCGTCCCGCCCGCGCCAGCCCTCGGCAGCCGCGGCGGAGACCGGGGCGATTCGCGCCAGCAGCGAATACAGCTACGTGATGAGCCCTGACGGCCTGGCAATCGGGGCACACGGCAGCTGTGCGCCGGCGCTGCTGCCACATGCCGATAGCGTGGTGGCCGTGCTCGCCGACGCCGACGTCGCCTGGCATCGGATCACACTGCCCAAGGCGCCATCCGCCCGCCTGCGTGCGGCCTTGGTCGGCGTGCTGGAGGACGCTTTGCTCGACGAGGCCGACGCGACCCATCTTGCGCTGGCACCGGGCGCTGCCACAGGGCAGCCAGTGTGGGTGGCGGCTACGCACAAGCCCTGGCTGCTGGCCGAACTCACGACACTGGAAAAGGCCGGGGTCGAAGTCGAGCGTGTCGTGCCGTCGTCATGGCCTGACGATCCGCCCTCGGGGCACTTCACCGAAACGCCAGACCGCGACGCCGCCGATACCTCACGCATCCGGCTCACATGGTCGCACGCCGATGGTGTCGCCTGCCTCAATCTGCAAGGGACCATGGCGCGCGCGTTGATCGCGCGGGCCCAGGAGCAACCGGTGCGATGGACGGCAACCCCGGCGGTGGCAGCACCAGCGGAACGTTGGCTGGGCGCGCCGGTCATCGTGATGCCGCCCGAGCAGCGCGCGCTGCTCGCAGCACGTTCGCTGTGGAACCTGCGGCAGTTCGACCTTGCACCCAGTCACCGCGGTGCACGCGCGCTGCGCGACGCATGGCTTCGCTTCCTCAGCCCGGCCTGGCGGCCGGTGCGCTGGGGACTCATCGGGCTGGCTGCCCTCAACATCCTGGGCCTCAACCTTTGGGCGTTGCACCAGCACAAGGCGATCGAGGGCAAGCAACAGGCGATGATCGACGTGCTGCGCACCACATTCCCGAAGGTGCCGACGCCCGGCTACGAGACTGCGCTGCAGATGCAGCGTCAGACCGATCTGTTGCGCACGGCTGCCGGTCGCGCAGGCGACGACGATCTCGAATCGCTGCTGCAGGCTGCAGCGACAGCGTGGCCGCAAGATCGCTCACCTGTCGAAGCCCTGACCTTCGAGCCCGGCCGACTCACGCTCGCGGCGACCGGCTGGAACGTTGACCAGATCGAGCAGTTTCGCAGTCAGCTGCGGCCCGCCGGCTGGGTGGTGGAAAGCGAGGGCGGCCGGTTGACGGTGCGACGCGCGGCGCGAGGAGGCGCATCGTGAGTGCCTCCTCGCGCCGGCTGGCCCTTCCGCCCCGGCTCGCGGCCTGGCAGGCTCCCTTGCGCGCACGCTGGCAGGCAATGGCGCCGCGCGAACGCCGGCTGGTGCTGGTATGCGGCATCGTTCTCCTGCTGGGGTTGCTGTGGCTGGTCGCGCTGCAACCCGCATTGCGGAC
>DASTGE010000295.1:0-5069 GCA_035719405.1 Burkholderiaceae bacterium | reverse complement strand
TGAGCCCCATCGGAGCAATAAGGGATTCTAGGCCTTGGATGCGTGGGCCGAGGTTTGCACCACTTCGAGACGCGAGGGCTTCGATGCCTCGAGCGGAATGGGGTGGACGCTTGTCGCGCCCGCGCCCACGGTGACGACGGCCGGCCGACCGGCATGCAGCAGGCTGGCCTGCGCGAGCGTGACCACCGTATGGTCGCTGTGCAGCCGGTCAGGCCATCCCGCGCGAGACACCACGCTCACCGCCGTGGCGGCGCTCCAGCCTGCCTGAAGCAGACGCCGCGACAAAGCCGCCAGCTGTTTGCCAGCCATGTAGAACACCTCGGTGTCCGCACTTCTGCTCGCATGGAGATCACCGCTTTCCGTCATCGCCGTGGTGAGGCTGACACTGCGGCCCTTGCCGCGCCGGGTGAGAGGCCGCCTGGTGTCGGCGGCAGCGGCGATCGCGGCGGTGACACCGGGCACCACCTCGCACTCGATGCTTGCTTCGGCGAGTGCCTGCAGCTCCTCTTCGAGCCGGCCGAAGATGCTCGGGTCGCCGCCCTTGAGTCGCACGACCACGCGGTGCTCGCGTGCGTACCTGACCAGCAGGGCATTGATCTGCGTCTGCGCGGTGCTGTCGCAGAAGACGCGCTTGCCGACGTGGATCCACCGCGCCTGCGGCGCCAACTCGCGCAGGCCGGGGTCAACGAGGGCGTCGTACAGCACGACATCGGCCTCGGCCAATCGGCGCGCTCCGCGAACCGTGATCAGGTCGGCCGAGCCGGGGCCGGCGCCGATGATGACGACCCTGCCGGTCGCGGCTCCTGCGCTCTGCGCGTTCACACCGGCTCCTTCACCAGCAGCGCACCGCTGGTGCGGTTGCTCGCCGGGTCGACCACGATGAGCGCGCCGCCGACACGGTTGTCTTCGTAGGCCTCGACGGGAAGGGGCGCCTGCGTCTCGATCGTCACGTGGCCGATGTCGTTGACGGACAGTTCGTGCGCGTCGGTTTCCGCGAGCGTGTGGATGTCGAGCCGATGGTCGATGCTGCTGATGCGCGCCTGCACCCAGCGGTTGCCATGGCGCACCCAATACTTGCGGCCGACGATGGCCGGCTCGGTGTCGAGCCAGGCGAGCGTGGCAGTAAAGCGTTGCGTGCTCTTGAGCGTGCCGGGTGTGCCGATCCAGTCGCCGCGCGAGACGTCGAGCTGGCGATCAAGCACGATGCCCGCCGATTGACCGGCCTGCGCGCTTTGCACCACTTCGCTCGCACGACGCACCTCAGCGACGACGGCCCGCTCGCCGCTCGGGAAGACTTGAAGCGAGTCACCCGCCTGGACCCGGCCATGTGCGATCCGGCCCCACAAGGTGCGCGGCTGATTGCCCGTGCCTTCACCTTCGCGCGCCACGTATTGCACCGGCAGCAGCAGGTTGCCGTCGACTCGCTCCTGGGTGGGGGGCAGGTTCTCGAGCAGTTGCAGCAGCGTGGGGCCGTCATACCAGTCGGCATCGAGCGGCTGCGTGACGTTGTCGCCGCGCAGCGCGGACACGGGGATGATGCCCGCCACCTCGATGCCGGCTGCGTCGGCGAATTCGCCCAGCGCTTTGCTCACTGCCTCGAACGCCGCGTGCGGACGATCAACCGCGTCGATCTTGTTGACGGCGAACACAATGCTCGGCACCCGCAGGAGTTGAGCCAGCAGCGCATGGCGTCGCGTTTGCGGCAGCAGCTTGACCTCGTTCGCCGTCCAGTCGATCTTGGTGATGTCCACGAGCACGACGGCCGCATCGCTGCCCGCCGTGGCCGTCACCATGTTCCGCGTGTACTGCTCGTGCCCGGGCGCGTCTGCAATGATGAACTTGCGCGTCCGGGTCGCGAAGTAGCGGTAGGCGACGTCGATCGTGATGCCTTGCTCGCGCTCGGCTTCGAGGCCGTCGGTCAGCAGGGAAAGATCAATGGGGGCACCTGCAGCCTTCTTTTCCAGTGTGTCGAGCTGGTCCGCAAGAATCGCGCGGCTGTCATAGAGCAGGCGCCCGATGAGCGTGCTCTTGCCATCGTCAACGCTGCCGGCGGTGAGGAAGCGCAGCGCGCGATGGTCGGTCGTGGCGGGAATGGTCACGTCGAGTTCCTCGATTTCCTTCAGCACGGCAGACATCAAAAATATCCTTCCTTCTTGCGTCGCTCCATGGAGGCGTCCGAGGTGCGATCGTCCATGCGCGTGGCGCCGCGCTCGCTGATGGTGACGGTGAGCGTCTCGGCGACGATGTCGGCGGCGCTGGTGGCATCGCTTTCGACGGGGCAGGTGCAGGTCATGTCGCCGACCGTGCGGAAGCGCACGTCCGCGCTCTCGATCTGCTCACCGGGCTCCGGCGGCGTCACCTCGGTCACTGGAACGAGCAGCCCCTTGCGGCGGACCACCTGGCGTTCATGACGGTAGTAAAGGCTGGGTAGCGGGATGTTCTCGCGGGCGATGTACAGCCACACGTCGAGCTCGGTCCAGTTGCTGATGGGGAAGCACCTGAAGTGCTCGCCAGGCTTGTGACGCGTGTTGAACAACGTCCACAGCTCCGGCCGTTGCTCCTTGGGTTGCCATTGTCCAAAGCTGTCGCGGTGGCTGAAGATGCGCTCCTTGGCGCGCGCCTTCTCTTCGTCACGACGTGCGCCGCCGATCAACGCATCGAAGCGATGCTCCGCGATCGCCTCCAGCAGCGTCACCGTCTGGTGCCCGTTGCGCGATTCCAGCGGATGCGACAGCCGCACCGTGCCGCGCCTGATGCTGTCTTCGAGATGGCCCACCACGAGACGCTCGCCCATGTCGCCGATCCGGCGGTCACGGAACTCGATCACTTCCGGGAAGTTGTGGCCGGTGTCCACATGCAGAAGCGGAAAGGGAAGGCGACCCTTGAACTCGTTGCCCTCCACCCTTGTCTTGAAGGCCTTCTCGGCCAGGCGCAGCACGACGCAGGAATCCTTGCCTCCGGAGAACAGCAGGGCAGGGCGCTCGAAGGAGGCTGCGACCTCTCGCAGGATGAAGATCGCTTCTTCCTCCAGCCAGTCGAGGTGCGTGTGGTCGAGTTGCGGCAACAGCTTGTCGACGCTGACAGGGGCGTTCATTCAACGTTCTCCGATGATCGATACGGCGGGCGCTTCTTCGTCGTGCTTGACGTGCAGTCCGCACTCCTTGGCGTTCTCGTCCTCCCACCACCATCTTCCCGAGCGGAAGTCCTCCCCGACGGCAATGGCCCGGGTACACGGCGCACAGCCTATGCTCGGCATGAACTCGTCGTGAAGCGGGTTGTAGGGCACGTCGTTGGCAGCCACGTAGTGCCACACGTCGTTCCACGTCCATTCGGCCAGCGGATTGATCTTCTCGCGACCCGCATCGTCGATGTCGACGAAGGGAACGTGCGCCCGGTTGGCCGACTGCTCGCGGCGCAAGCCGGTCACCCACGCTGCGCCGCCGGCAAGCATGCGCGACAAGGGCTCCATCTTGCGCAGCCCGCAGCAGGCCTTGCGCAGCTCGATGCTGCGATACATCGCGTCCTCGCCGTTGCGCGAGACGAATTGGATGACGCTCTGCGCGAGGGGGCTGAACACCTCGACCTTGCGCCCGTAGCGCGATTCGATGCGCGGAATCAACGCGAGTGTTTCAGCGTGCAGCTTGCCGGTGTCAAGCGTGGCGATGGCAATGTCGAGATCGTTTTTCGAGATCAGGTCGGTGACGACCATGTCCTCGACGCCCAGGCTGGTCGACTGCACGATGCGTCCACTGTGCTTCGCGGTCGCCAGCTTCAGCACTTCGACGGCCTGTGCCACCCGGGCCTCGTAGCCTTCGGTTCGGCGTGCGTAGAGATCGACGGCGCTCATATGGCCGCTCCCTGCTGCACGAACTCGCGCGTCGCAACTTCATTCGCCGGCCGCGAGAACAACGGCCGGTATTCGCGCACATCGCCCTGGTAATGGCCCGGGAAGAAGTTGAGCGCACGTTCCGCATGCTCCATCTTCTGGTCTCCGCGCAGCACCACTGCGTCGAAGCCGGTGCGCTTCATCAGCGGCAGCATGTCGACCAGCACCTCGCCGGTCGCTCGCACCTCGCCGGGATAGCGGAAGCGGGCGCGCAGGATGTGGGCCTGGGTGTAGGCACGTCCGTCGACCCATTTGGGGAAATGCAGTGCGACCAGCTGCAGGCGCGGCAGGTCTTCCTCGATCGTCTCGATGTCCACATCGTTCGGGACGATCACGCCGATCGGCAGGTCGGGCGGCCAAGTGTCTCGCACCACGCGCCATTGCTCCAGAGTGAGCAGCTGGCAAGGTGCCGGCAGCGGATGCTGGATCGGGCCGTCCTCGCCAGCGGCCATGTGCCACCGGTCTTGTTGCTTGGAGATGAACTTCATCGTCGGGCTTCCGTGTCTGACGGCTCCGTGTCTTCAATGGGCGGCGGTCGCATGCCGCTCGGCGTCCGCGGCCTGCTTGAACGGCGCGATCCCGATGCGGCGCACCGTATCGATGAAGCGCTCCGCGGCCTGCCGCTCGCGCTTGTATGTCGTCACGATGGCCTCGATCACCTCGGGCACCTCGTCTGCCGCGAACGACGGCCCGATCACCTTGCCGGGGATCGCCTTGCCGCTCAATGTGGAACCGTCCGCCCCGCCCAGCGTCACCTGGTACCACTCGCTGCCGTCCTTGTCGACGCCCAGGATTCCGATGTGCCCGCTGTGATGGTGGCCGCAGGAGTTGATGCAACCGCTGATGTGCAGGTCGATGTCGCCGATGTCGTACAGCTCGTCCAGATCCTGGAAGCGTTCGGTAATGGCGGCGGCGATGGGGATCGAGCGCGCGTTGGCCAACGCACAGAGGTCGCCTCCAGGGCAGGAGATCATGTCGGTGAGGAATCCGATGTTGGGCGTGGCGAAGCTGGCGTTGCGCGCTGCGTTCCACAGCTCGAAGAGGTCGGATTCGCGCACCCAGGGCAGCAGCAGGTTCTGGTCGTGCGTGACGCGCAGCTCGCCGCAGCTGAAGCGGTCGGCCAGGTCGGCGGCGCGGTCCATCTGCGCGTCGGTCACGTCGCCGGGCGCCTGGCCCGCGCGCT
>DASTGE010000294.1:0-2261 GCA_035719405.1 Burkholderiaceae bacterium | reverse complement strand
GGAGAGCGCTTGCTCCATGGTGCGCGAACTCGAACGCGTGCTCGACACCTTCAACCTCAGGTTGGGTCTGCCCTTGCCGCGCATCAGCATCCAGGCGCTGCAGGAGGAAGGAACGTCGTGGCGGTTGTTGGCCTTCGAGGTTCCGATCGCAAGCGGGCACATGCCGCCGGCGCCATGGCACCAGGCCCTGGCCCACGCCACGTTGCAGGCCCTGCGCAGGAATGCCACGTTGTTCTTCGGCACGCAGGAAGCCAGTGCGCTGCTCAACCGCGCCAACCAGGACATGCCCGAGGTGGTGAAGGAGGTGATGCGAATGTTGTCGCTGCAGAAGGTCACCGAAATACTGCGCAGGCTGCTCGAAGAGGAAGTGCCCATCCGCAACACGCGCGACATCCTCGAAGCCCTCTCCGACGTCGCTCAACGCGAGAAGGATGTGTACGCGCTGAACGAATTGGTGCGCATCGCCCTGAAGCGCCAGCTTTGCCACCAGGCCGCACCGGATGGCGTGCTGCGCGCCCTCGTGCTCACGCCTGAACTGGAAACTCTGTTGCAGCAGTCCGTGCATGTGAGCAATGGCGTGCAACAGCTCGCACTCGATCCGCAGCAGGCACGCCTGCTCCTGAACGACCTGGCTGGCGCCGTGCGGCAGCATGGTCCGGGCGCGGTGGTCACGTCTGTCGGAATTCGTCGTCATGTTCGCAAGCTCATCGAGGCCGAATGCTTTGACACGCCGGTGCTCAGCTTCCATGAATTGATGCCCACGCTGCAGTTGGAGGTGAGCGCCCAGGTCGGCGTTCCGCAAGTCGCTGCGCTGGAGGCCGCTGCATGATGGCGTCTTCCCATCGAAACCTTTGCACAAAGGCGCCCCTCCACTGGCTGCCGGCGATGCTGTGCGCGCTTTGGCTCCTCGCGTGGTGCGGCTTGGCGCATGGCGCGTCCATTCCGTTCGGCTCACGCACGGTGGACATCACGGCCAGGGAGCAACCCATCGGCGCGTTCCTGCAGGACTTGTTCGGCGCGGTGGGAGTGCCCGTGTCAGTGAGCCCGACGCTCAACAGCGCCGTCAACGGGCACTTCCAGGGGGCGGCCGACAAGGTGTATCGCAACATTGCCAAGGCATTCAACCTGGTGGAGTACTACGACGGATCGGTCGTTCACGTGTATTCGGCGCAGGACATGATGACGCGCACCCTGCCGGCCGCTGGCGCCACCTCGACCCGGGCAATGCTGACCATTGGGGAATTGGGTCTCGCCGACGATCGGAACAAGGTTCGCCTCACGAGCGAAGGCACGATGGTGGCCACTGGGACGAAGCGATTCATCGAAATGATCGAGGAACTGGTGCGTGTCCAGGCGGCGGACCAGAAGGCTGCGTTGCCACCCAGCGGCTTCAAGGTGTTCTACCTGCGTTATGCGTGGGCCCAGGACGTCACCATGAACCTCGGTGGCCGCCAGGTGCTGCTCCCCGGCGTGGCATCGACCGTGCGCGCGCTGATGGCGGGCAGCCCGAGAAGCCAGGTTGTGACGACCTCGTTGGAGCTGCCGTCCTCCAACACCGTGCCCGGCATGCGCAACGGCAAGGCCGGTCGCCAGGGTACGCTGGGCGTTCCCGGCGCCGACTCGACCCAGCCCTCGGCACCGGCTCTCGCTGTGGCCTATGGCGGCAGCGCGCCGCCCGGCATGACAAGTGCGGGCGCACCTGCGGCGCAAGCAATGCAGCAGGTCATGAACCCGGGTGACGCCCGGCTGGTGCGCGTCGAAGCCGATGCCCGCCTCAACGCCGTGATCGTGCGCGATTCTCCCGACCGCATGCCTCAGTACGAGGAGCTCATCGCCGCGCTCGACGTGGAACCTCAGGCCGTGGAGATCGAGGCCACCATCATTGATTTGAACACCGAGAAGCTGCGCGAACTTGGCGTGAATTGGCGCTACACGAAAGGCCAGGGTTCGCTGCTTTTCGGGAAGGGCGACGGCTCCGACTTGCAGCTCACGCCCACCACGCCGGTCGGCAGCATCACCCCCATGGGCCAAGGGGGCTTCGTGTCGGCCGTGCTGGGGAACGCGGGACAGTTCATCGCACGCATCAACGCCTTGCAGGATCAGGGTGTGGCCAAGGTCGTGTCCAGCCCCCAGGTGCTCACACTTTCCAATGTGGAAGCCGTGTTCGACAACAGCCAGACCTTCTACGTCAAGGTCGGCGGCTACCAGGACGTGGACCTGTTCAATGTGTCGGCCGGCACGCAGCTGCGCGTGACGCCGCA